>JAFZOA010000612.1 GCA_017550775.1 Ruminiclostridium sp.
GCATTTCGTAGTAATATCCGAGAAGAACCGCGACAGGGCTGCTATCGAGCAGGACATCAGACAACATCTGAAAGTCACGGATACCGAGACCGTTACGGCAATTATGGATAAAGCCGAAAGACTTGGTTTCGTGGAAGAGCCGAAGCAGGTACAGTTCAAGGAATATCAGATAGAGCGCGATACTCAGGCATCGTTTACGGTGCGCGGCGGCAGTACGGTCGTAAGGCTTGACCTTAATGACAGAGATACAGCAAGGAAGCGGCTGCGTGACACTTTCGGTATGAGCGAAGCAAAGGCTGACAGAATCATCGGCAAGGCACAGAAGCAGAGCGTTGCTAACAATCTGCTGACAAGGGCGAGAGCCAGAGTGCAGGAAACGGCAGATACTCTTAAACGCAAAAAGAGGGAGAGGGGGTCGCGTAAATAAGCAGGGTCGCAAAAAAGCCTGACTTCATCACGATAGGCATATATGCGGTACTTGCGCTATTTGCGATCTACCTCGCGGCATCGCTCGGAACGTGTGTCGATATGTCACTGGACGAGAACGGAAAGCTGGACTTCGACAACTTTGCGAACAGTCTTGAAGCTACTGTTGCAGACACCGATCTGGTGTTTGAATACATACAGCTTGGCGGTTACGCGGTAATGTTCCCGATATTCACAGCTTTCGGTCTCGGACTGTATGTGCTGATGAAGGTCACGAGCAAAAAGAAATTCCACAGAAAGGGTGAGGAACATGGCTCGGCAAAATGGGCTGGCAGTAAGGAAATAAAATCGTTACTGGACAAGCCTACTAAGCCGAAAAAGGAAAAATCAAAAAAGAACGCTGTTAAGGATAAGCCGGAGAATGCGGATGCTGTGGCAAAGCCCTTAACGAGAGAGGAAAAGCAGGCTGAAAGAGAGCGGTTGAAGGCGCTTCGTGAAGCAGAAAGAAAGAAGAAACAGGATGCCGCGGCTGCTCTCCGAGATCAAAAGCGTAGGGAAGCGCAGGAAAAGCAGGACGCTGAAAAAGCACGGCGGGCTGCCGAAAAGGAAGCCGGGATAACTCCACTCAAAAAGGTTTGGAGCCAAACAAAGGCTATTGCTTGTGAACTTTGGAGAATGTTTTTATCACTGTTCTTCGAGGAATACAAGAAGAAAAAACCTTTCGTCAAGGATAACAACATCATTTTAACGAACGATGTCAAGATGTCGCTGAATACCCGACAGACGAGGAAAAACCTCAATGTTATGGTCATAGGCGGCTCCGGTTCCGGTAAGTCCCGGTTCTTCGTAAAGCCAAATCTGATGCAGGCGAACACAAGCTATGTGTGTACAGACCCGAAGGGAGAGCTGCTTCGCTCGACCGGAAAGATGCTGGAGCATTACGGCTATAAAATAAAGGTGTTCAACCTGATAGATATGCTGCACTCGAATAACTACAATCCGTTCAACTATATCTACGACACCGAGGGCAATTACAGCACCACGGCGGTTATTAAAATGGTGAACGTGTTGATGAAAAATACGCAGAAAGAGGGCGGCGGTGGCGGAGATCAGTTCTGGGACGACAGCACGAAAGCGTTACTCGCGGCATTATGTTTCTATCTTGTCGAATGTGAGAATAAAGAAAAGCAGAATTTTTCGGAGGTCATGAAGCTTCTGAAAAAAGCGGAGATCAAGGAAGGCAGCGATGATTTCCAGTCCGATCTCGACCTGATATTTGATGCGCTTGAAAATCCCGATAAATACAAGTCTGATGAGGCGGGCAAGAACGAACAGTTCAAATCCCTTAACCTTATCGACCTTGCAAAAGCGGCTAAACCGGCAAGCAAATATATGTGCCTTAAATACTATAAGGATTTCAAAAAAGCTGCCGGCGACACAGCGAAAAGCATATTGATTTCGACTGCCGTAAGGCTTCAGGCGTTCAATATCCCGGAAGTCATGGACTTAACGTGCTGCGATAACATTCACCTTGAAATGATAGGTGACGAGCCTACTGCGATGTTTATTATCATTCCGTCCTCGGACGATACGTTCAACTTCTTGGCGGCGATGATGTACACACAGCTTTTCGATGTGCTGTACGACAGGGCAAACTTCAAGCATGGTGGCAGATTGCCGTTTCATGTGCGCTGTCTGCTCGATGAGTTCGCGAATCTCGGACAGATACCGCGTTTTGAAGAGCTCCTCGCAACAATGCGTTCTATGGAAATATCCGCAAATGTAATTATTCAGAATCTTTCGCAGCTGAAAAAGATGTACAAGGACAGTTGGGAAAACGTCCTCGGTAACTGTGACAGTCTCTTGTTTTTGGGAGGACAGGAGCCTACCACATTGGAACACGTTTCCAAAATGCTGGGAAAGGAAACAATCGACACGCGATCCCGGAATCGCACAAGAGGTCGGCAGGGCTCGACTTCCGA
>JAFZOA010000613.1 GCA_017550775.1 Ruminiclostridium sp.
CACGCAGAACATCGCCGTTCAGCATAGCGGAAGCGGAATTGGTGATATCAAGCATTCTCGAGTTTATCTGGGCCTTCATTGCAGAATATGACTGATATGTGAGCATACCACCGAGGATAGTATTGACGATAAAAAGGATAAGCACAAGCAGCGCCATATATTTTGCAGTCGAATCGACCTTGCGTTTCATGCTTACGAGCACTCCTTTCGTATACAATTACACATAGTATATTATACCATATAATTTCTGAAATTTCAACACCAAACTTGATTTTTCTGAGAAAATGTAAAAAAAGACCCGGCAGTATTGTCTGTACTGCCGGGTTTGAAGATTTATGGCGATTCCGGATACGGTGAAGAATGTTCCTTACCGGTTACGGGGAGAGAACGCTTGCAGCCCGGAGATCAATGCTGATCGCCGTTTACTATGTTTTCCCACCAACCGCGGTTGTCGAGATACCACTTCACGGTCTTTTTTATACCGTCGGCAAAGCGCGTGGCGGGAAGCCAGCCGAGCTCAGAGCTTATCTTTGCCGGGTCTATCGCATAGCGAAGGTCGTGACCCTTTCTGTCCGTGACAAAGGTGATAAGACTTTCGGGTTTTCCGAGCTCGCGGCATATAAGCTTCACAATGTCTATATTTCGCATCTCGTTGTGTCCGCCGACATTGTAAACTTCTCCCGGCTTTCCTTTTTGCAGGATAAGATCTATCGCGGTACAGTGGTCTTCGACATAGAGCCAGTCGCGGACATTCTTTCCCTCGCCGTAGACGGGAAGGGGGAGATCTCCGAGCGCGTTCTTTATCATAAGCGGTATGAGCTTCTCGGGGAACTGGTACGGGCCGTAGTTGTTGGAGCAGCGGCTTATCGTCACGGGAAGCCCGTATGTGCGGTGATATGCGAGGGTCAGCAGGTCAGCCCCCGCCTTTGAAGCGGAATAGGGGCTGCTCGTGCGGAGCGGTGTCTGTTCGGTGAAGAACATATCGGGTCTGTCAAGCGGAAGATCTCCGTAAACCTCGTCGGTCGAGACCTGATGAAACCGTATGCCGCCGAACCTGACGCACGCGTCCGTGAGCACCGATGTGCCGATAACGTTGGTCCGGAAGAATATTTCCGGGGAACCTATACTTCTGTCAACATGGCTCTCGGCGGCAAAATTGACTATCGCATCGGGCTTTTCTTCCTCGAACAAAGCATATACCGCTTCACGGTCGCATATATCCGCCTTCACAAAGCGAAAATTCTTGTTTCCCATGACCGGGGCAAGCGTTTCGAGCCTTCCCGCGTAAGTAAGCTTGTCGATACAGACTATCCGCGCTTCCGGGTATCTTTTCATCATGTAGAATATGAAGTTCGAGCCGATAAATCCGGCTCCTCCGGTCACAATAATGTTCATTTCCGGCTCTCCTTCTTTCTTTTTTCCGAGGTGCGCCTGATGACCTGGCAGATTATGATTATCAATAATGCCGCCGCCGCCATACACACGCCCTCGAAGAGCTGCGGCGTGGTATATTCAAGCCGTACTCTGTGCGTTCCCGGTTCGAGCATTACTCCGAGAAACAGTCCGTTTGCCTTGTATACAGGAGTTTCGACCCCGTCGACGTATGCTTTCCAGCCGTTGTTGTGCAGCAGCGAGATACAGAGCGCCTTCGGCTCGGACAGAGTTATATTACCCTCAAGAGTGTTGACCGAGAGGGTGAGGTCTTCGAGAATGTTCTCCGTGCGGTCGGCGTATGCTTTCGTATAGATCTCGGCGGGAACGGCGGTGATATACATTTCGTCGTAGTCGAAGGCGGATATGAAGTCAAGCTTCTTCACGCCTTCGTCGAAATGCCCGAGGGATATGGAATAAATGTCGTTTTTGAACACCCATTCCCAGTTATAGTTCTTGTTGTGTATCCTCGAATCTATGATATATTTGTCGTCTGCGTTGATAGTAAGCCTTACGCTCGGAAGCCCGGAGCCGGTCACTGCATTCACGCCCTCAAAGGTTAAGAACAGGAAGCAGTCCGAGGTGTTGCCGTTTATAGTGACGGTATTGTTATATACATCGATGCCGTCTTCGAGTGTACCGCGAAGCGACCGTTCCTGTGTGAACTCACATCTTCTCGCATAGTTTTCGTTTACACCGGACTGTGCGCCGTCATAGCCTTCGAGATATACCTCGTTGAGCATACCGTAAGCGAGCTCTGCGGCGTCGAAGGACTCGAACCGCTCCTTGTCGGTTATGACCGAATAGGTCACCCCCGCCGGAAGCGCGTATTTGTTGATGTACATATAAAGCCCGCTGTCACCGCCCGCTTTTTCGGCGAGCTCTGTGCCGTAGAACCTGTCAAACTCGCGCGGGAACATCATATACCTCACCCCGAAGAGCGAATAAATCGCCTCTTTGCCGCTGAAGCCCTGCATATCGACAGTCGCGTAAGCAGAGTAGAAGTCCTGACCGTTGCGCTTTACGAAGCTCATAAGATCCGAGTCTATCGAGCTCTTGAATATGAACGTGTCCGGGATCCCGTATCGAAGAGCCGCGTTGCCCTGCGGATCCGGATATACCTTGATCGGATTTTCGATCTCATCCTCTGCCTCCGGAACAAGATCAATATCAGTGTCTTCCGTTGTTTCCTCCTCGTCATCGGTGACGGGGTAAGTGTACTCACGGCTTTCCGACGACATCATAGACATACGTCCGAATCCGACACCATCGTCATACTCCTTCGTCTTGTTCACAACAAGGTCGTATGTTCCTTCGTCAAGAGCTTCGGGGGAGTAGATCTCCATACCGTCTTTCAGATCGAATGTCATGGTCACCGACACCGTAAGCACGCAAAGGAAAAGTACACATACGAGCGGGCGTGCTTTCGGCGCTTTCGCGAATACCGGAACTGCTGCTGCCGAAACGAGACATACAAGTATGAGAGCAGGAATAAAAGTCTTTACGAAGGCAATTATATATACCGCGGCGAATATCCCGGCAACGATAAGAACAATGCCGACAGCGTATCTGAGCTTTGAATACGCCTCTTCGTTCTCTTTCAGCCGGGAAAGCCGTTTCTTGAGAGAACGTACAGCCTTTGAGGTGAACGGAACGGTGTTTATTATTCCCGCCGCCGTGAGCAGAACAGCCGCCGCCGTTCCAAGCCCGAGCGTAACGAGGACTATGTATAATACCGCCGAGAATGCGAATGGAGCACTCATTTCCTTTCTCGCGTGGGTGAGCCCCCTTATTGTACACACCCCGACAAAGGAGAACAGTATCGGAGATACAAAGCCCCAGCGGCAGATCGAGTAGTTGAAGCCGTTGAGCCCGTAGCGTATCAGCGGGAGCGCGATAAGCCCGAGCATGACCAGTGACAGTATCTTAAGCTCGGTGCCGCCGCGCCGCAGGAACAGGAATAACAGGAAGGGTATCAGCGCCGCGAATATCCCGGTGTCGAAATGGTAGCTTGTTGGGACGAGAGTTCCCTTGAGCGTGCTTAAGTCCGGGGTGAGCATCATCAGCCAGTCTATACTTTTTGCGTCTCCCGAGCGCGCACCGGTCAGATAATCGACGATACACGGCAGGATAATGAATCCCGCAAGCGCTATACCGAGCAGACATGCTCCCGCGCCGCGAAGAAAGCATAGGCCGAGATTTGCGAAATATCGTTCCTTATAAACGAACCGTACTCGTATCACAGCGAACACAACCACCAGCGGTATGGTGTAGACGATGTACGGGAAGCCGCCTATCGCCGTCAGAAAAACGGCAAACGTGAACATAATAAAACCTTTTCTGCATATTATCTTGTCTATTCCGGCGATCATGAACGGGAAAGCCATGTACATGATGAGGAAAAACTGGTTCAGAAGCCCGGTATAAAAGCTTGCTCCGGAAAATACATAAAGCGGGGCGAAGAATCCCGCGGCTACGGTATCGCGTCTGAAATGACCGCACATATAAATGAACGACAGACCGGACAAATATGAAAAAAGCACGGTGCCTATTCCGTAGAAGAGCGGCAGTCCTCTGTCCGGAACAAAAACCGTGAAGATGTAATAGGGGAGGAACGGCATATAATCGCATACCATAGCCGAATAGACATCGCTTCCGTAAGCGAAATCAAAGTTTAACATGGGAACTGCCGGCGCTCCGTCGGCTATGCTTTTAAAGAACAGACCGAGATTTTTCTTTAACTCTATCAGGTACGGATAGTACTGTTCAATACTGTCGCTTCCCATAAGTGTTCCCGACGCCATTATATACGGTAGCAGCGACACACAAAAATAAAGCGCAAAAAACAGAGTATATATCAATATACCGGCTGCCGCGGATCTTCGGCTGTTCGCGCGGATATAGCGATAGACCGAGCTTATCCTGTCATTGATCCTGTATAAAGTATTTGTCATCGTGTTACCTGTCCTTATAGAAATCTTTTATACATTCACAGACGATATCTGTCTGCTCTCTGGTAAGTCCGTAATACATAGGAAGTCTTACAAGCCGCTCGCTCTCCTTCGTTGTATATACGTCCTCTCCGTGGAACCTTCCATATTTGAGCCCGGCCGGCGCGGAATGAAGCGGGATGTAATGGAACACAGCGAGTATATCGTGCTCTCTGAGGAAGCTTATAAGCGCGGTGCGTTCGGCGAGATCTTTTGTCTTGATCGCGAAGATATGACCGTTCGGAGTGCAGTATTCGGGAACTTTCAGAAACTCTATCACACCTCGTTCGCCGAGCTCGTTCAGCCCTTCGCGGTAACGCTTTGCGCTTTCGATGCGGTCACGGGTGATCTCGTCAGCTACCTCAAGCTGTGCATACAGGTAAGCACAGCAAAGGTCGGACGGCAGGTAAGACGATCCCGCATCCTGCCATGTGTACTTATCGACCTGGCCGCGGAAGAACCTGCTTC
>JAFZOA010000614.1 GCA_017550775.1 Ruminiclostridium sp.
CGGACAGGTGCAAGCCGGAGCTCATAAACCATTCCATAGAGAATGCCGCGAAGCTCCACAAGCACGGGGTGCAGTTCGCGATCTGCACCGACCACCCCGAGACCCCGATACAGTACCTTCCCGTGACGGCGGGGATAGCGGTGCGCGGCGGGCTCAGCCGCGAGGAAGCGATACGCGCCGTTACGATAGTTCCCGCGCGCATATGCGGCATAGACGACCGCGTGGGGAGCATCGAGACAGGCAAGGACGCGGATCTGACCGCGTTCCGGGGCGAGATCTTCGACATCACCGAGAAACCGGAGTTTGTCGTGATCGGCGGCAAATTCGTGGACTAAGCATAAAAAGCGACCCTCTCCCCGGCAATTTCCGGGGGAGGGTCTTGTCATATATGGAGGATATGATGTTTTTCAGCCTATTGAGAGCACACCGGAGATGATATCTCCTTTTTCTGTGCGCAGTATCTCGCAGAACGTGGTTACGCCGCGTCCGAACTGAATACCGCCGGAGGAGAAGATACCGCCGTTTATGTCCATTGAACCGGAACCGGCGATCAAAGTCATACCGTTGGAATACACGGCATTGTCGTACTCTCCGCCGTTCCCGGTAATGCTGCTTGTGCCGTCGGACGCGATTATGAGCCGGTCTGCGGAGGATTCGACCGCGTAACCGTCCGGATTTGTGATCTCCGCGTTTGAGAAGATAAGCTTGACCGGGTCATCGGTCGTGACCTTTATGCACCCGCTGTCGTAGGTGCCGGAGATCGTATAGATGCCGCCGCTTGATATGAGAATGTCGTTTCCCTTGTACCACGCGCCCTGTCCGCACACGCTCACCTCTTCGCCGAGCTGTATCGAGCATTCGCCGGAGCGCAGGTCTTCTTCGCCTACCGGTACATACGGGTCGACCGACATTGGATACATTTCCGCTCCATAGAGACTGCACCCCGATGTACACATCATCGAGACAGCCGCTATGAAGACGATCATACATTTTTTCATCAGAGTTCACCGTTACACGTTTTCTTGCTTACTGTAATCAGTTTACACCCTGAATGTGACAAATAAATGACAGTTTTTTATTTGTTCCGTATAAGTTTTTTGTCCGCCGCAGAATTTGCGGCGGACAAAAATAAAATTCAACCGGCCCAGCCGGTGGCAGTGGCGTAGCTGTACAGCACCCCGTTCTCCGGCGTTACCCCTTTGGCGTTGAACAGCTCGGTGACGGTGACGAACTCGAAGCCGTCCTTCATGAGCTCGGGAACGGCTCTGCGAACTGCGCTGACGGTCTTCTGATTGTCCGTCTGATCGTGTAGCAGGACTATACATCCGTCCGGGCATTTCTCCGTAAGGAACCGATACCGCTTGTCCTCGCTCACGCTGTCGTTCCAGTCGTCGCAGCCGATGCCGCAGATGAACGGCAGGTCTATGCTGTCATACATGGTCCGGTTCACGGCGATGTAGGGCGGCCGGAAGAAGTGTGGAAGCTCTCCCGTGTGCTCGAATATCAGGTCTGAGGTGCGCTGCATCTCGTCTTTTATGTCCTCCGCGGACATCTTGTCCATGTAGCTGTGGGTAAAGCTGTGGCTGTTGATCTCGCAGCCCATATCGTGTGCGCGCTTCATGACCGCCGCGCTTTCCTCGCTTATGTTCTGTCCGATCACGAAGAAGGAGAACTTAACGCCGTACTCCTCCGCAATATCAAGCAGCTCGGCGGTCGCCTTTGTATTCGGTCCGTCGTCGAAGGTGAACGCGATCACCTTTTTCCCCGCAAGATCTTCGGCTGTTCTCACTTCTGCCGCTCCCTTCTTTTCCGTTCCGGCGGGAGTGGTAGTTTCCGCCGGTTTTGTCTCCGACGTGACCTTACCGTCCGCGCAGCCGGATATCACCGCAAGCGCCGCGAACAAAATCACGGCGGCTTTTGTCATAATACCTGTCATGCCGCACCGTACTTGTTGAACTCCTCAACGAGCCTTTCCTTAAGAGCCGAGTAATACAGCGGGAACAGAGCGTCCGCGCACCCGAGCAGGAACATATTGCGGTTGTTGATAGCGGCGGTCTCGTGTCCGTAGGTGTATATCCAGCTCCTGAACCATTCCGTGTCGAACTGGGGCTCGGGTTTTTTCGTCCGGGCAAGCCACGACACGGACTTGAAGCTTTCGACAACTATCCCGTCCGGATTGGCGAACCCGTACTCTTCGAGTATGTCGTACATCTGCCGTATCTGGTTGTCCTTGATGTTACATTCCGGCGCGTCCCGTCTTGCAAACGGTATCCTCGTTGCGAAGCAGTACCGGATTATCTCCAGCACTTCCTTGAACTTTTCGCTTCCGAGCTCCCCGAGCTTGTCCTTTTCGAGGTCAAAGCCGAGGTTGCGGAAGCAGTCCGGGTCGGTAAGGTTACTGAGCCCTATCCTGAACACGTCCTTGACGTTGACGTTGTAGAAGTTCTCGTCCGCTATGAGGTAGCAGCATTGAAGCGCGTTGAAAAGCGACTCCGCGGCGTTGTCAATGATGTCCGCGAGGCGCTGCGCGATCTCGTCCGGCAAGTGCGGTCACTTCCCTTCGTTTCTTTTACATCACTCCCCGACAAACGCGGGGGAGTGACACACATTTTTATGATTTGATGTTGTAGGCGAGCTTTTCATAGTCCGCCACCGGCATAGGCTTCGCGAAGAAGAACCCCTGTGCCATGTTGCAGCCGAGCTTCGTGAGAAGAACCGCCTGCTCCTTTGTCTCGATACCCTCGCAGATAGTGCGTATGCTGAGCGACGCCGCGAGCGATACCACACAGCCGATTATGAGACTTGCGTTCTCGTGCTCGTCGGCGTTCTCGGTAAGGAACGAGCGGTCGATCTTGAGCACGTCCACCGGTAGATCCTTGAGCATATTGAGCGAGGAATATCCCGTCCCGAAGTCGTCTATCGAAACATGGAAGCCGTGCTGTTTTATTTCCCGGAAAATGTCGTTAAGCGCCGCCGCGTCCTCGTAAGCGGCACTCTCGGTGATCTCTATTTCGAGATACTTCGTGTCCACGTCGTACTTCTCGCATATCGCCGCAAGTTCGTCCACAAAGCCGGGCTTATGGATATGCACGCGGGACATATTGACCGATATCACCTTCGGGACAAGCCCGAGACTTATGTACTTTTTCTGGAGCTTGCAGACTTCCTCGAACATATAGTAGTCAAGCTTCATTACGAAACCGTTTCGCTCGAACAGCGGTATGAAGTCGCCGGGGGGAATGATCTTTCCGTCGTGCCGCCAGCGCACCAGAGCTTCCGCGCCCACAACGTCGTTATGCTCGCCCAGACAGAACTTGGGCTGGAGGTAAACGAGGAACTCCCCGAGGGCGAGCGAGTCCTCCATAATGTCCTCGATCTTCTTCTCGCGGCGTATCTTCGCAAGCATGGAGTTGTCGAAGAACGAGAACCGGCTCTGCTTGGAATTCTTGACCGAGTCGCGCGCCATGTCCGCTCTGTCGGCTGCGACGCGTGAACGGATATTCGGATCGTCGATGATGTAGATACCGATCGAGATGTTGAGCTTGACTTCCGTGATCTGGTAATCAACATCGGACATGATGTTCTCTGCGATCTCGGCGAGCTCCTTCCTGTCGGTGAACTCCGCGAAGATGTAGAACAGGTCTCCGCCGCCGCGCGCGAAGAAATCGTGCTTGCCGATGTTGCGCTTTATGATGCCGGAGATCGTGCGGATTATCTCGTTTCCGCCTTCAAATCCGAACATATCGTTTACCGCCTTGAAGCGGTCAACGTCGAGAGATATGAGCGCATGACCGGTGGCGGTGTCCTTCATCGACACGGTGTAGTTCTCGCGGAACTTCTCTATCGTGTCGTGACCGGTTATGCTGTCAACGTATATAGCTTGCAGGCTTTCGCTTATCGCGCCGTCGATCTCCCGGTTTACACGGTTTATCCTCAGAGTTACCACGAGTATGGATGTGAGAAGCAGCAGCGACATGAGCATGAGTATCACTAAAGTTATCACGATAAGCGTCGAGAACGAGGCTTGCGCGCTTCCGACGGGAATTATCGCCGCGAAGGTCCAGTCCTTTCCGGAAATGCCGGAGAATGCCGCGAGGTATTTCTTGCCGTGGATAGTGAGTTTTTTGTAATCATCGCGCGATATGCTGTTGAGCAGGTATTCAATGTCCTTCGAGGTCTTGTTGTCATCAATGAGATTGAGTATGTTGTCGCTCGCGCCGATGCCCGCTTTGTTGCCGTCCGAGCAGTACACCACGTCGCCCTCTACGTCAAAAATGAAGAAGCAGCTCGCGTCGCCGGCAACGTCGATGAGCGTGATATCGGAGAACATGAACGGTACACAGTCTCCGGTAAGTGCGCCGAGTATCTCACCTTTCGTATTTCTTACAACGATAGTGTACATATCGGATAATTCCCCGTCGAAGTCGCAGGGAACTCTTGCGAACAGGGAATTTCTGCCTTCGAGAGCCCGCTTTATGAACGCGCGGTTTGAGGTATTGGTCTTGTTGCCGGTGCTGCTTATGGTAACTCCGTCCACCCGGGTAAATCCGACATGACGGAAGCCGTTTCCGTCGGCGGCTTTGCGGCAGACCTCAAGCACGGCATCGTCGTCGTTGAGGTCGATCTCGGTGAAATCGGGGGCGATGCTTTGCAGCATGGCTTCTTTGCCGTTGAAGTAGGTCTCGGCGGCAGAGGAGTTGGCCATTGCCGCGTTGCCGATCTCGGCCTTTGTATGCTCGTCGATAAGCGAGGTAACGGATGGGATATAGATCATGAGCATAATGGATATAGCGATGACCACAAAGGCAAATACACCTATGAAGAAATACTGAGCGCTTTTAAGGCTCTCGCGTATTTTCACTGATCGTTTTTCCATTCCGTCACCTCCTTGTGCGTGTCGTGTACTTACATCGGGCTTTTATAACAAAGACGGCATCGTGCGGATATTGTGCGCACGATGCCGAATGTCAGTTCTGCAAAAGTCCGACTATCTTATCCGACAGCTCACCGACCGGCTGCCTGAACCAGTCGCCCTGTGTATGCTTTATCATTATTGTGTCTTCTTCCGCTATACCGAGTTTTTCCATATTTATCGAGAAGTCGGTGATGAGGAAGAACTTCCATTTATATACGTCGCGCTGATGTGCTATCATGTCTCTCAGGCGCTCGTATGTGCAGTTCTTGCTTGCGTTGTCGCGGCCGAATACCATGATAGTGAGGATTATCTGTGAAGGTCTCTCTTCCTCGGGGGTATTTGTAAGGCGGATGCCTATATCGTCCATGAGCTTGGAGGTCTTGTCGAGCATGGAGCACGCCCCGTTGGAGCCTGTATTGGACATGAGTTTAGGAAGCTTGATTTTTTCCAACGGCATATTGACGATCTTGATCTCTTCACCGTCGTTGAACGAGATACCCGAAACCCGTATTTCCTTGTTGGTGCTTTTCAGATCTTCCGCAAATTTTTTGAGTGCTTTAAGAGCCTCGTCATGGTGTCCGGGCGGAATGAGAGCATAGTCAAATGTGAATAAAAGCTGAGTGAGATTGTCCTTCATTTCATTTCCTCCAATACCGGTTTTTACAAGCCTCGCGGCAGGTAATGATTATCATATCTATTATAACACCTGTAAGAAAAAAAATCAATACCAATCAAAACTTTTTTTCGCATACCGATCAAAACTTTTAAGCCTGTCAGAAAAGCAGGTTTGGTCTGTAACAAGGCTGTTCAGGCTCCGTGGTACGGACCGTATCCGGCGTTACGCCGGCGCGGGGTTTACGTTGACCGGCGGGACAAAAAAGTCCCCGCATGGGGATACCATACGGGGCGAAAAAATAAAGGAGATAAGTTATGAAAAAATGAAATGATGCAAAATTAGTGGAAGTAAAAACATTTCAGGAACTTTACTGTTTTATTATAGCACGGGAGCCCGCTCTTTTCAATGGTAAATGCTAACAAACTTTTTCGGTGATATTTGTGCATATCGGCACAAACCATTGACAAAGAGACAGCTCTTTTTGTGCATTATCCCTCATATTCACTGAACTTCGGAGCGTTCGCGATAACGTCGGCTTCGAGGTTGGACGGAAGCTGCTCATAGCGTGCGAACTCCATAGTGAACCAGCCCATGCCCTTGGTCATCTGACGGATAACCGTAGCGAGATCGCCGGTCTCAGCCATAGGAAGCTCCGCGTCAACTTCGGTCATGCCCTCGCCTACCGGGTTCATGCCGAGAACTGCGCCTCTGCGCTTGTTTACTATACCCATAACGTCGCCGGTGTTGTCGTCCGGAACGGTGAACTTCATGAGCTCGATCGGTTCAAGCAGGCAGGGAGAAGCCTGGGAAAGACCGTTCTTGTACGCGATGTGAGCCGCCATTTTGAACGCCTGCTCCGAGCTGTCTACCGGGTGATACGAGCCGTCGAACAGAGTCGCTTTCCGGCGTACAACGGGATATCCCGCGAGAACGCCGTGAACGATGCTCTCTTGTAAGCCCTTTTCTACAGCCGGGAAGAAGTTCTTCGGTACGCTTCCGCCGAATACGCGCTCTTCGAATACAAGCTCCTCGCCTTCATGCGGCTCGAACTCGATCTTGACATGACCGTACTGACCGTGACCGCCGGACTGCTTCTTGTGCTTTCCTTCTACGGAGACCTTCTTGCGGATAGCCTCTCTGTAAGCGATAGTCGGGTCGCTGAGCAGAACGTCAACGCCGAACTTGTTCTTGAGCTTCTGTACCGCGGAGTCGATATGCTGTTCGCCGAGACCGCCGAGGATACGCTGATGTGTCTCGTGGTTGTGGACGTAGCTGAGAGTGTGGTCTTCTTCGAGAAGTCTCCTGATACCGCTGCTGATCTTGCCCTCGTCGTTCTTGTCCTTGGCGGAAACAGCCTTGAAGTAGCACGGAACGGGGAACTCGATCGGTGCGAGGGAGATAACGTTGGAGGAGTCGCAGAGTGTGTCGCTCGTGTTCGCGTTCAGCTTTGTAAGCGCCACGATATCGCCGGCATAAGCCTCGATCATTTCTTCCTGCTTCTTGCCTCTGAGCGCGAGCATCTTGCCGAACTTCTCGCTTTCACCTGTGCGGGAGTTCACAAGGTCGGTCTTTGCGGAGAGCACGCCGGCGACGATCTTCACGAAGCTGAGCTTTCCTACGAACGGGTCGGCGAGGGTCTTGAATACGAACGCCGCAAGAGGCATATCCTCGTTGTAGTCTATGATCTCGTCCTTTCTCTCGTCGGGCGACGGGAGCATATAGATCATGGTGTCGAGCATCTTGTCTATGCTTTCGAGCTTTTCGGACGAGCAGCATACCACTGGTGTGATGATACCCTGGTCAACGCCGTCATGGAGACCCTTGGTGATCTCGGCCTCGGTGAAATCCTCACCCTCGCTCTCGAAGAACTTCATCATGAGCTCTTCGTCTGTCTCTGCGATAGCCTCCGCCATAGCGGCACGAAGACCCTTTATGCGGTTCTCGGACGCGGGCATATCCACCTCGGAAGCCTTGCCGTTCTCGTACTTGTACGCCTTCATCTCGAACAGGTTGATATAGCTTTCAACCTTGCCGGGCTTATCGAAGGGAACGATGATCGGGCATACCGACGGGCCGAAGTTTGCCTTGAGATCCTCAAGCACGCGGTAGAAGCTTGAGTTCTCCTCGTCGAGCTTGGTCACTACGAACATTGTAGCCTTGCCGAGGCGCTTTGCTTCTCTGTACGCCTTGATTGTGCCGACCTGAACACCGTCCTTTGCGGGAACGGTGATGACAACGGTCTCCGCAGCACGGATACCCTCGTACATACCGCCTATGAAGTCGAACTGACCGGGAGTGTCAACGATGTTGAGCTTGACATCCTTCCATTCCGCGTATGCGATAGAGGTGTTGAGAGACACCTTTCTTTTTATTTCATCGGGGTCATAGTCGCTCACGGTGTTTCCGTCCGCGATCTTTCCCATTCTGTCGATACCGCCGCTTGCGAAGAGGATAGCCTCGGTGAGTGTTGTCTTGCCGCTTCCGCCGTGTCCTGCGAGCGCGATATTGCGTATATTTTTGCATTTGTAGGTCTTCATTATGTATCCCCCTGAAATTTGATCTTTAGTGACCGGGTGAAAACCGTATCTTGACCCGGTTTTCACCGTTGTGCAAATCACAAATCTTATTATACACTATTTTTCTGAAAAAATCCATAGTTTTTTTGTGAATAAGCGGGTATTGATGTAGAAATACCAAATGCAAAATTGTACAGATTGCACAACAAACAAGTATCTTTGGGCATCGTTGGAAGATTGTTGAGGTATATTTGGCAAAAAACGTTGACTAATTCTATAAATAATGGTATAATATATTGGTTAGTTTACAATAAAGCAGCCTGATACAACAGTACAACAAGCAAGATGCGAAGGCTGCCGGATAACGGAGGTATAAAACAATGGTAGTAACAAAGGACACACTCATAGGCGAGATATTGCAGGAAAACGCGGAGGCTGCCGCACCCTACTTTTTCGAGATCGGTATGCACTGCCTCGGCTGTCCCGCTTCGATAGGCGAGTCGATCGAGGAAGCCTGCATGGTTCACGGTGCTGATGTTGACGCGCTCATCGACAATCTCAACAAGGCTCTCGCGTAAGTGATACGGCTCGACGAAAGGCTTGCCGCCGCCGCCTCGTTCGTGAGGACGGACAGGCGGATATGTGACGTGGGGACAGATCATGCCCTGCTCCCGTGCTTTCTGTGCGAGCGGGGGGCGCGCTCCGTCATAGCTTCGGACGTAAACCCGAACCCGCTTGAAGCCGCCCGCGTCAACGTGGAGAAGTACGGCTTCGCGGACAGAATAACCCTCATACTCTCGGACGGGCTGAAAGACGTTCCGCCCTGCGACGACGTTATCATAGCGGGCATGGGCGGCGAGCTCATCGCGCAGATCATCGGCGGCTGCACCTTTGTCAACCCCGACACGCGCTTCATTCTCCAGCCCATGACCAAGGCCGAGCTTCTGCGCAGATACCTGTACGCGAACGGCTTTGAGATCGCGGAGGAAAAAGGCGCAGCGGTGAGCGGTAAGGCGTACACGGTCATGCTTGTGCGGTACACAGGCGAAAAGCGCGGTATCGACGACGAGCTCGCGTACTTCGGAAAATGTACCGACAGCCGGTACATAAGCAAAGTTAACGGACAGTTAAAAAAGCTCGCGAACGGCGATCCGTCGCTGCTCCGGCTCATAAGAAAGGACACACCATGACAGTAGGAGAAGTTTACGATTATCTCAACACATACGCGCCGTTCAGGCTCCAGGACGACTTCGACAATTCCGGTCTTCTCGTCGGAAGCAGGGACAAGGAGGTCTATCGTATCGCGGTATGCCTCGATATCACCAACGATATCGTCGAGGAGTGCGAGAACGTCGGCGCGCAGCTCATAGTCTCCCACCACCCCGTCATTTTCAGTCCTCTCAAGCGCATTGACGAGGAAAGCCCCGTGTACAGGCTCGTGAAGGCCGGTATATCGGCGATCTGTGCCCACACCAACGTTGACATGGTGCGCGGCGGCATCAGCGACATAATGTACGACATGATGGGCTTCGGCGACCCAAAGAACGCCCCCGTCCTGCACCTCATACACCCCGATAAGAACATAGGCTACGGACGTATCGCGTACCTCGACTTCGAGATCAGCGCGGACGGGCTCGCCGAGAAGGCAAAGACCGTGTTCGGCTCTCAGGGCGTGAAATACTGCGACGGCGGAAGAAGCATCAAGAGCGTTGTGTTAAGCTCCGGCGCGGGCAACGACGAGGTCTATAACTGCATCAAAATGGGCATCGACGCTATTATCACCGGCGACGTGAAGCACCACGGCTTTGTTGACGCGAAGAATGCCGGCGTTACCGTCATCGACGCGGGTCACTACGCCACCGAGAACATCATCGTCGGCGTACTCAGACAGAAGCTTGCCGCCCACTTCCCCGAAGCCGACATCTTCGAGCCGGAAGCAAACGCGGAGGTCTGCAAATACATCTGATACGATAAATCCCACGGAAAGGCGGTGTTATCATGTCGCTTGACGGCGCGTTCCTGAACTGTGTGGTTAGGGAAATGCTCGACAGAAAGCTCATAGGCGCGCGGGTGGACAAGATACACCAGCCCTCGCGCGAGGAAGTCA
>JAFZOA010000615.1 GCA_017550775.1 Ruminiclostridium sp.
CGGATATCTTTCTCCGGATGACTTTGAAAAATTATACAACAAATCTCTTGTTTCTGATCTCAGACTTGTCAGTTGATACGATTTGGTCTGTTTAACTTGGCCGGATTCTTGACATAGGAGCAGCTTTGATACCCGTAGATATCCACTTATGCTTCCATTTACCATCCTTTGGGTCGCAGTTTGGAGTATCTCGCACATCTGATCGACGGTGAGAACTTCCGGATAATTTTCTAAATTCTTCATAATGTTTGCCTCACTTTCACCCGTTGAGCGAAGAAAAATCGAGCATCTGTACAACTTTTACATCAAGGTGTCCTGCGACTTTTAAAACTGTTTTAAAGAGCAAGTTTGTAAAACAACACAATACCCGGACCGGAGATATAAAAACAAAATCCGGCTGTCGGTCAGATGACAGCCGGTTTTCCTTTGCGTGGGAAACGGGCATCTTTTCGGAAAACCTGTTGACATATTTATATATAGATGGTATAATAATACAGGTCAAGGGTTGAGCGCGTGAGCAGAAGCATTGTTAAGGCAAAACCGGACATAATATTCAAAAATGAGAAAGCAAAACGGAAATAAACCGTGACGGCACAGCTTTTATAGCTTTTCGCGGCGGCGAATATGGTGACTATGGTTTTTGTTTTGTAAACAGCCTTATTGATAAAACTATTCAAATCAATTATTTTCAGCATAATTGGTGGAGTGTTCAGACCTTCGATCTTACGTTTTCCGCGGATATATCGGCGGGAACTCTTACTTTTGGCGTAGATCATACCTCACTTTCCGACAACTTTGATATATTGAAAGAGAAGATCCTTACTACCATTGATATTTCAGATGATTTAATATCGCATACTATTGGAATGTAATTTGATTACATATGAATAATTGGCTGAAATATGGGGCTCTTACTTAATTCAGATGAATTTGTGACTTTACAATTAGCAATGACCGCTTTTTTTGCAGCAACGTTATTTTTCAAAGCAAGCGATTTTCACCCACATTGAGTAAGAACCAAATATGGAGGATATTATGAAACACATACATAAATTAACATCGCTTGCTATCGCTTCGGCTCTGATTTTATCGGGCTGTGCGGAGACCAAGCCTAATACCGCGGCACAAAGCTCAAAAACAGAGACTACGGTGACAGAGATATCAAAGGATAGTGATCACACAGCGTCTAAGCTCCTTATACCCGATGACAAATTATTGGAAGAAGCCGCCGAAGCTATGCGTGACGGTGATGTGTGGTTAATGCTGAACGCGGACGGAGACTTAGTTCGTGCAGACTACAACGCGCTTTCAAAGTCTCTGATGCTGATGTATTTTGAGAACGGCTGGACCGAGGAGAGCTTTCAGAAGCTAAAGGACTCCGGCTATGATGCGGAGATCGCGGATATGACGTATCAGGAGTATCTCGAACAGTCAAAGCAGCAGCTGTCGGCGGAATACCTTTCGTATTTTGACGAAAATATGCGCCTTAAAGAGATGCCGGATGAGCGCGCCGCCATTATGCTGATATCAGACCATCATGACGGCTTTTACAGCGGGGATTTCATTGTTAAGTGCCTTCGCAGAGCGTTTGAGATGATCTCGGAGAACGAGGACTGTATAAACTCGCTTGAAAAAGCAGTGAACGCGGAGCATACCTCACCGGATCAGGCGGCTCAGTGCGCAATAGGACTGATGCTCAGTCCGGGCGGTGATACGGTCGCATTATCGGTGCAGATACGAACACTTGGAGAAGATAGTTTTTCGCTCTCGGAGGATATCCCGTTTGAGGGAGAGATAACAGACGCTTTTGACGGCGGTATAGTGATAAGCGCGGAGAACCGCTTCGGAACATCTGTCAGAACGGATATCGAGCCGAACTATGACCATGAGATATACGAACGGCTGAAAGATATGCGTGAAAGCTCCGTAAAGCAGACTATGCAATCTATTATAGACTCGCTGCTCACGGTAAATGTGGATAATACGCTTAAAAGTCAATACATTTACTGCGGTGACGGGAGCTGGTATTATTCGGATATCGCGACCGACGAGTGCAGGCTGATACCCTGTGACAAGACAGAATCCGTGCTTCTTGCCGACGAGCTTATCGCTCACGCCGCGCTTGACGTTCTGGCGGAAGATGATAATTATGATATCGACTTCCCTTCTGACATTACGGAAGAAAAAGACGATCCCCGCCTTGACTCCGATACTTCGCCAGGATGCGGCGAGGTAGTTTACTGTTATGTCAGTGACCGGACAAAGCGGAACTTCTATTTTGCGAAGAACAACGACGACTTTTACTATTCCGAAAACAGCAGCACGCGGACAGACGTTGTTACCGACGGTGTGCCGCTGTACCAGAGCTCCGACGAATACGAATACTTCGGTAACACCGGGGAAGCCTACTGCCGCCACGATTCATACGATATTTATTATCCTGCGGACACCTTCGAGGGTACATGGGAGCCTGTTCCTCTTGCAAAGCGTATAGCCGATAATTATACATACGCCTACGCATTTGATGCCGGAGTAAGCGCTGAAAACTATCGCTGCGAGATATACAGAGGAAGCGATGACACTGTCGCGGTACTTCTTGATAATGACGGTAGGATAGTTTCCGCGTGGCAGTACGGTTCGGACGGACTTACGGTCATAACTGCGGCAAAGAGCATTGATGAAATGCCCGTTGACGTGAATGAATTGCTTGAACACGCACGGACGCATACAAAGGAGATTGCAGACCGGAAGGAGCTCGATAAGAAAAAGACCGTCGATGACTGGTATAAAGAGGACGCGGCGAAATATGACCTTCCGGAGCTTCTCGGAGATATAACCAAGGGTGAGGCTATTTCCGAGCCGACGACAGTGCAGCATTACCTTGACTTTTTCGGGAGCTGTAAACCGTTTACTCTCGAATATCGTGCAATAGGCGGGTTCAGAAACGATTATGGATATCTTACTTATGACGGAGCGGATTATTATGTGAACGAGATCGTGGCATCTCATGACAATTCATTCGATTATCAGATAGAGTTCCTCTCGGTCGGTGATCACACCTATACCTCGGACGGTAACGGAAGTTTTATACGCAGTAAGAAGGGAGAATATGATACACCGGAAGCGATATGGTACTATCTGCCCGACGCGCTTGCTCCGCTTGACGGTATGACTTTTGTTTCGGCTTACAAGGGTACGATAAACGGCGAGGAATATGATATTGAAGAATGGGTATTCCAGAATAATAATCCTGTCATTTTCTTCTGCCGGAACGGTAAGATAGAAGCAATCAGATATAATGTATTTGACCGCAGAACGGCTTTCTATATCACGGATTTCTCGGAGACAGTACACCGCGAGTTTATAACAGCGCCGGAATCTATCCATGAAAACCTCGACTGATTCAGTTGTCGCAAGAAACACAACGTTTCCCTAATAAAGCACAGCCCGGGCACCGCGTATATACGGTGTTCGGGCTGTAACAATAATATCTTTGTAAGGTATCGTCGTTTTGACATCAAGGTTGTCCACATAACTACCAAGACCGGTACCCAGCACAAGAACGACCTCCGGCTTGAAATCCGTTTTCGCTTCGATCTGTTTCACAAGCTTTCAAGCCTTGAGTTAACCTTCAGCCATAGAGATAAAGGTGCGCCCCTGTGAATAACATCGCGAAGATATTGTACCACAAACGGGATAAAAATGCAATACTTCCGGATGTTTTTTTACATTTACAGCACTTTAATATAAAAACATACCTGCCGTAATTGTTTAAAAATATTGACCATTCAGCGAATTTGTGCTATAATAAAATGAGGATGACCCGTATATTGAATACTTATTTTTGGCAGCATCCGCAACAGCATAAATGATTCTGTGATGCCATATTTATCGCATTACAGGCGGAGACTCCGCAATACCGTTCTTCATATTCAATTTGTCCGGATACAGGAACGTTACGATAGCTGTGCGATGTCATACACATAGTATCGGAGATGACATTATGCGAAAGAACACAAAGAAAGTTGATATCATTATCATAGCGGTAATTGTACTGCTGATCGCAGGAGGGATACTGCTGGCATTTCTGCCCCAAAATGAACAACAAAACGGGGATGCTATTACCGCAGACACAAACGGCGACGGCATTGTATCAGCCGAGGATTACATAGGAAAGAGGATCGGAATACTAACCGGTACCAATTTTGAAGCGCCCACTCTGGAATACTTTCCGGACAGTGAGTATCTATATTTCAACAGCTATTCCGATATAGGCGCAGCGCTCACACAGAACAAGATCGACGGGTTTCTCGGCGAAGAACCTACACTCAGAATAATGAACGCCGAACAGCCGCAGATAGGTTATCTCAACAAATTGATAACACACGATAACTATGCTTTCGGATTTCCTAAGGACAGTGACAGGACTGATGACATAAGAAATAAGTTCAACGAGATGCTTGAAAGCCTCGAAGCTGACGGCACACTTAAAGAAATGAAGTCAAAATGGTTCGGAGGTGACGAGAGCAAAAAGACTGTTGATCTTACCGGATTTACAGGTGAGAACGGAACTCTGAATGTTGTGACCACCTCCACCGATGTTCCGTTTTCATATATCAAGGATAATCAGAATATCGGTTATTCCATAGAGCTTGTCGAATTGTTCTGCCGCAGATACGGCTATACGCCTAATATCGAAGATGTTGACTTTTCGGCAAGAATACCGGGTCTTGTTTCGGGAAAGTATGATATGTGCGCGTCCTCGATTACTATTACCGAGGAGCGCAAGGAATCCATAAATTTCTCCGAGCCAGTCTATAACGGTGGTATCGTGCTCGCGGTGAGATCTTCTGATATTGCGTCACAAGGCAGCATTGTTCCCGCTGTAACTCTCGATGAGCTCAACAATCCCGAACACACGGTGGGTGTCGCGATAGGTGCCTCCGGTATGTTTGCGGTCGAGAAATATCTGCCCGATTCAAAAGTGCTCCAGTTCGACACGCTTTCTACGGCTTCCGAAGCGGTAAAAGCGGGACAGATAGACGCGTTTGTTTTTGAACGAAGGCAGATCGTTATCGCGCTGGAGAATGGCTTTAACGGAGTTATGCTCCTGGACGAGAATCTCGGGGAGACAACAAATGTCGCAGTCGGTCTGTCAAGGGCGTCGAAGATAAGCGGACTCCGGGACAGCATAAATCGTTTCATAGCCGAAAAGAAAGCGGACGGAACGCTTGACGATATGTTCTCCCGGTGGGTGGTAGAGAGCAATTATACTATGCCCGAAATCGAACCTGCGGATTCTCCGAAGTTTACTCTTGTCGTCGGTACATCCGGATTGGTCGAGCCGTACAGTTTTTACCAGGGAAGCACGCTTACCGGGTACGATATCGAAATGTCCAGAAGATTTGCCGCATGGCTTGGCGCTGATATTGAGTACAAGGTCATAGATTATTCCGGCATCATCGCGGCTGCGCAGTCGGGCAGTATAGACTGCATTTTCGCGAACCTTAATGTGACCGATGAGCGAAAAGAGGCTATTGATTTCTCCGATACAATATATTCGATCGAAAACGGGATATTGGTACGCGCCGTTTCCGTAAAGGAAGACGCACCGGAGCAGTCATGGTTTGACAGTATCATAACGAGTTTCGAGAAAAACTTTATCCGTGAAGACCGCTGGAAGCTGATAGCTGAGGGCATCGGAACGACCTGCTTCATCACGGTGATGTCGACTGTGTTCGGCTCATTGCTCGCATTCCTGATCTGTATGTTCCGGCGCACGGGAAGCAGGCTCGCCGACAGCATTTCAAACATCTATGTGAAGCTGCTTCAAGGCACGCCGATAGTCGTCCTGCTTATGATACTGTATTACATCATTCTCGGTAAAACCGGCCTTGAAGCGGTGTGGGTAGCGATCATCGGGTTTTCGCTCAACTTCGGCGCGTATGCTTCCGAGATAATGCGCTCCGGCATCGAGAGCATAGACGGGGGTCAGCGTGAAGCGGCGCTCGCTCTCGGCTACAACGATAGTCAGGCGTTCTTCAGATTCATCTTCCCGCAGGCTGCTGTTCGTTTTCTGCCTGTTTACAGAGGCGAGATAGTATCGCTGTTGAAAAACACCTCGATCGTCGGATATATCGCAATACAGGATCTCACAAAAATGAGCGACATTATCCGAAGCCGTACTTACGAAGCATTCTTCCCGCTTATCGCCACAGCGATAATATACTTTATTCTCGCTTGGGTGATATCGCTGTTATTGAAGCTCGTACTTAGAGCATTTGACAAGAGACACACCACAGGTGCGCTGCGCAAAAAAGAGATGTCCCGGAGAAAAAATGCAGGTGATTGATAATGAAAAAAGACTTCGATCTTCAGGATTATCTGACCGAAGGCGTTGAAAAAACAGTTTCGGACGCTCTGAAAGCGTCTCTATCAAACCCGAAGGAAAGCGCGTTCATGCTCAAATTCGCCGCTGCGGCAAAAGCGGCTTCCAAAAGGCGTATCAAAGCCGAACGCGAAGGGCAGCATATCCCGTCGTTCCTTATCGCAAGCATCACGAGCAGCTGCAATCTCCACTGCTCCGGCTGTTATTCACGATGCAGCAGCGCGACCGTTGACAGCGAACCCGTCCAGCAGCTCACAAGCGAGGAATGGCTGAAAGTATTCGATGAAGCCAACGAACTCGGTATCAGCTTTGTGATACTTGCGGGCGGCGAGCCTACGCTTCGGCGCGATGTCATAGAAGCTGCGGGAACAAGGAAGAATATGCTGTTCCCGATCTTCACGAACGGCACATTCATCTCCGAAAAGTATTTTGAGCTGTTCGATAAATGCCGCAATCTTATCCCGATCATGAGCATAGAGGGCGGCCGCGAAAAGACCGACTCCCGACGCGGGAAAGGCATCTACGACAGGCTTATATCCAATATGGATGAGCTGCAAAAAAGAGGTCTCGTGTTCGGCGCATCGGTGACTGTCACCACCGAAAACATCGACGACATCACTTCCGAAGAATTTCTCGGCGGGCTTGAAAGCCGCGGCTGTAAGGCGGTGATATTTGTCGAATATGTTCCGATGACCGGCGAAAGCAATGATCTTGCACCGGGCGACGCAGAGCGCGAAAAGCTTGACAGCGCGATACAGAAACTTCGTGACGGCAATTCGGGAATGATGTACGTTTCGTTCCCCGGTGACGAGAAAAGCTCGGGAGGTTGTTTCGCGGCGGGGCGCGGATTTTTCCACATCAACTCACACGGCGGCGCGGAGCCCTGCCCGTTCTCGCCGTACTCCGACGTGAATGTGAAGACCTCTTCCCTGCTCGATGCGATCAATTCCCCGCTGTTCACAGCTATGCGAAGCGGTGATCTACTGCTCGACGAGCACAAGGGCGGATGTGTGCTGAATGAAAAGCGGGATATAGTTGAAGCTCTTTTGTTCCGGAACGCAGTCACGATCACAGAAAAAGCGACTATATGACACGTCACCGACATTGATGGACGGCTAAAGATGCAAGCGACGTGCAAGATTAAACCAGCGGTTTCTTAGTTCACACTGAATTTCCGCTTTTCAGCTCTCGCTTATTCTCATACATCATAGCGTCCGCGCGGTCAAACACCTCTGATACTCCCTTGTCCGCTGCGGGGTCATACGCTGACATACCCGACGCTATCACGGGCTTTCCGATACTGCTCAGGTTGTCAAGGACTTCCTTTCGCAGTTTCTCAAACAACTGTGTCTTGAACGCGTAATCTCCGCCGCGGACAAATACGACAAACTCGTCGCCGCCGATGCGGAATACCGGGCTGTTGGCGAAGACCTGACGGATAAGGTCTGCACAGGCTTTTATGTATTCGTCGCCTGCCTTATGTCCCTGTGTGTCATTTATCTGCTTCAACCCGTTTATGTCACAGACAACGATCGCAAACGTAAGGTAGTTTATACCGCTGTCGATATTGTCCTGGATAGAACGTGTAAGTTCGAGGTATGCGGTCTTGTTCTTGGTACCGGTGAGATCGTCTCTCCGTGCAAGCTCCTTCTCGGAGTTCAGAGCTTTGAGATGCTCCCGCTCCTTGCGTATCTCGCCGTCAATATTCTCAACGCCGATGACGATATGCTCCATGTCACTCGTCCACACAGCAGTAAGCCTTGTGTACTGCGTTTTACCGTCAACTACCATGCGATAATTCAGGGTAACCTTCTTTTTGAGATCGAGCTGTGCGATAAGGAAGTCCTTATCCACCGTATTGACGAATTTTACAAAATCATGCGGATGGATTATCCGCAGAGCGTTTTTCGGAGCGTCGGCAAAAAAATCACGTCCTTCGTCAGCAACACTGAATGTTCCGAAAATGTTGTTCGTGGTCAGCCCCGCATAGCTGTTATTCGTCATATCAACATAATATACAACGTCATAGTTCGACGCGAGTGTCTCGGCAATACGGTCATAGACCTCGCGTTCTTTTTTTATTTTTGCAATTTCTGAGCGCTCCCGCACTTCCCTGTCTATGTTAATAACGCCGAATATAAAGTAGTCATTATCTCCTGCACTTACGCCGCGTATTATCCTTACAGTATGCCAGACAGGCTTGCCGTCAAGAACTATCCTGTACTCCACACGGGGTTCGCTGCGATTGTCCGCAGCCTCGGATATTGCATCCATATTAAGTCTTTGTATGTAAGCTTCGCGGTCATCTTCAAATACGATCCTCTCCGCAAGCTTCTTCATATCTCCGAAGAAATCCTTACCCTCGCTTCCGAGACGAAGAACATTTGAAACCGGATCTATAAGGTATCTGCTGTACTCACCGGTAGCCGCGTCAACGTAATAAACGCTCGAATAATCGGAAAGCAGAGCCTCGGCTATTCTTTCAAATTTATCATTATTCATATTCATTTCCTCTAATCAATTGACAATTGTTTCACTGCTGTGCCGCATAGCTGTTACTGTTCGGATAATAAAAGTTTGTAAATACTTATGATCACGGTTTAAAACCGCGCGCGAATTGCGCACCTTAATTGTCAATTATAAATCAGATCCAGCCGAATTGTTCCGCGATATCCGTAAGCTCACCGCTGTACTCGATAGCATTTATGTCTATAGCTATCTTCCCGTATTTCTTCAGCACCAGAGTTTCCGCACCGATCTCTTTGAGGCAGTCCCGCATATCCTTTACAAGCTGACGCAGATGACCGTCTTTCTCGATGTTACCGTCCCACATGATACCGAGAAGCTCACCCGAAGTGCAGTATGTCCCGTTCTTATAGACAAGATACGCAAAAAGCTCGATAGTGCGGTCACGCCTGAAATCAAACGGCATGCTGTCTACGAACACCCCGAAGGGACTGCAGGAAACGGAAACGGGAGACTTCGGCATATCTATCGGATATCGAAGATTCCGGAGCGCGGTAATTATGTCCTGCTCGTCGATAGGCTTGATAAGAAATCCGCTCGGAAAGAGCCCGTGAGCCTGTAACGCATATTCGGGATGACCGGTTATGAACACTATGTTGAGCTTCGGATAGCGCTTCTGTATCTCTTTCGCGGTGTCTATCCCGTTCACGCCGGGCATCTCGATGTCGAGAAACAATACCTGTGTATCGGGTGACACCTTCTCTATCGCGGAATACGGGTCATTGGCGGTAAGATGTGTCCCTTTATGGTCTATCTTTGTGAGCATGGTCTTCATAAGCTCGGTAACTGCCGGCTGGTCGTCAACTGTCAGGGTAGTCATACTCTTCCTCCGCTAATAATAGTCCGGAAATATTATACCATATTCCCGGCAGAAATGCAAGGTTGAAATTCATCTGCGTATGTGCTATAATGAAAAAAACACTCTCAAAGGAAAAAACTATGGAAGAATTCATATCCCGCATAGGCATTCAAAATTTCGTGCAGATGACCATAGAGTGCTGGAACGCAGTATTCCTGCTGATAATGATAGCAATGATGATAATACGCAGGCAGCCCGACAAGATAGGTAAGGCGTACAATGTAAAGGTGGCGCTTACAGACGAGATTCTTGTGTTTTACACAGCGGTGCTTCTCTACGATATGTTTGACATTATCTGGGACGTGTACTACGGCGACACATCTGACACCGGCTTTATGATCTGTACCGTGTCGGCATTCTTCTATTTCATAGTCGGTGCGTTCCAGACGCTGTTTTTCCTTCAATTGGTAAAAACGCAGGTCGCGGTGAGAAACGATATGAAATGGCTGAAACACATCACACTTGCAGTCCAGTGTCTGCATATACCCTGTATCATACTTCTTATCGCGACCCCGTTCACGGGTGCTCTCTATTATTTCGATGAATTTAACCACTATAACCGCGGCGCGCTTTACAGTGTCTGGTATTACGCCACGATAGTATCGTTTATATACATCATTGCCGTGATATTCCTTACCCGCAAAAAGATCGACCGCTTCTTTCTGCGTATATGCGCAACGGCGGGATTGATATCGCTTATCGCTTTTCTGATAAACTTTGTTTACAGAGGTATGAGCATCAACAATATCTCCGTGTCTGTCACGGCGCTCATCGTCTTCGTTATGTATGAAAAGTTCAGATCGGATATGCTGGTAAACGGTGTAAAAGAAAAGGAAACCGTAAGCCGTGAGCTTGCCGAGAGCAAGCTCGAACTTGAACGCAGCAAAAACGCGATACTTCTTGCACAGATACAGCCGCATTTCATCACTAACTCTCTCATGGCACTCCGGGCGCGGTGCAAAGACAACCCCGAGGTTTACGAAAGCCTCACGAACTTCTCGCGTTATCTGCGCTCAAACTTTGAGGCGCTCGGTGAAACAAGCATTATCCCGTTCGAGAATGAAATGCAGAACATCGAAGCCTATCTCTCGCTCGAAAAGGATAATTTCGGCGACAGACTTAACATCGTGTACGACATCTCCTTCGACCGGTTCCTCGTGCCCGCGCTTTCCGTCCAGCCGCTCGTCGAAAACGCTGTGCGTCATGGTGTAGGCACATACGACAAGGGCGGAACGGTGCGTATCAGGACATTTCAGAGCGGCGGGAACGTGGTGATCGAGGTGATCGACGACGGCTCCGGCATCAGCAGCATTACCGCAAAGCAGAAGACCCGCAAGGGTATCGGCATTGAGAACGTCCGGTCAAGGCTTGCGGGAATGGACTGCGGCACGCTCGACATTATCAGCACCGAAAACGGCACTACCGCACGGATAACGCTGACTGACACGAGTCTCGTCAGATCGTCGGAAAACGCCGATAATACCTGATTTTCTGATGTAACTTTTCAAAAGCTGACAAAGACGCTCATTCGTAGTGTTAGCATAAAGACTAAGCAAGTAAATAAGAATACCTCGTGGGGTATTGACAGCCTCCCGGCAACATCCGGGAGGCTGTTTTTGTAAGTTTCATCAACATTTCATCATATTATCACCATTCTGTCACAAAAATGCCGTTTCCAGTAACGGTCTGGTAACACTCTGTATGTTATAATATATTGTTAAAGTATATTATTACAGGAGGTGGAAAAATTGAGACAGGCAAGATCAAGGACAGAAGATATCATTGTACAGCCGGTACTTTACAGCCAGCAGAGCATAGGACTCCAGGGTGCTGTAAACGCGAGGGAACTCGGCGGCTATATAAGCGAAGACGGAAGACGGATAAAGCGGGGTCGGCTGATACGTTCGGGTCAGCTTTGCTCCCTTACCGCGGAAGATAAGCGCATACTCAGTGAGAAGCTCCATACGGGGCTTGTTATCGACCTGCGTACAAGGCGGGAAACGGAGGATATGCCGGAGGTTCCGGACTTCGGCGCGGCACATATCAACCTTCCGGTGGTGGACGGCACCGACGGAGGAGAAAGGGATCTGTATCAGCGTATCATGTTCTCTGTAACTGCCGGCGAAGCGTACAGATCGTTTTTCAGGCTTCTGCTTGAAAGCCCGGACAGAAAAGCGATACTGTTCCACAGCGTTTACGGAAAGGACAGAACGGGTGTAGCTGCGGCGCTGCTTCTGACGGCACTCGGAATACCGGAAAATACTGTGATCGAGGACTATCTTCTTTCCAACAAGATGAAAGCGTATTCGGTACAGCTTAACGGGAAACAGATCGAATTACCGGCGTTCCGCGACAATCATGGAACACCCGGGAACGTTTATGCGCACTCCCTTGAATTTGCTTTTTCGACCGCGATCGTAGAGTTCGGTTCGATAGATATGTATCTCCGGGAGTTCTGCGGTATGTCCGGATTCGATATCAGGGCACTCAGAGACAAGTTCCTTGAGTCGTAGTATCTGTGCTTGTGTCGGAAGAAACATCAGTTTTCTTCTCGTATATGTCATTTAAATGCTCCAAAAAGGAATTACCGCTCTGTATCGTCGGCTATACGAATGAGCTTGCGGAGACAGATAAAAGAATTGAAAATGTTCCGCAAGGTCAGGAGGCTTGACGCAGTTGATGACGTGGATAGCTCTTTTTCTATCAGAACGGGTTTTTAGAGGTTCCCTTCAGACCTGAAAAAGAAAAAACCGGTCAGGCTCGATTGGCCCGAGCCTGGCCGGAATTATTTGTGCGAGTATTAAACAGTTAAGGACGCATGGTGCCGTGAGGGCGCACATACACCTGGACCATACGCCGTTTAGCTCTCCCGCAGGATCATAGTCAGACTATATTAAGCAGTCTCACAAAGCCGGTGACCTTGAAGATCTCCATTACTTCCTCATTCACGTTCTTTATGGTCATTTTTCCCTGCGATCTCATCGTCTTCTGCATCTGAAGCAGTACACGAAGACCTGCCGAAGAAATGTATTCGAGCTGCTTCAGATCGAAAGTAAGATCTGTCACTCCCTCGATCTCTCTGAGCAGAGTTTCCTCTATTTCCGTAACATTCATGGAGTCAACTTCTCCGATAAGTTCCGCTATCATTGTCTTTCCGTCGTTTGTTTTTTCAAATTTCATTTTCTATGCTCCTTTTCCTGTCAGACTGTCTGCACATCAATGACTTTTTCCATTGTGAATATGTTTTTGTCGTCTCGTCTCTCATACCCGACGTTATCCATAGTCTCTTTTACTATGTAAATTCCGAGACCGCCAATGGGTGTATCGTCAAGGTCAAGTTCAAGATCGGGATCTTCCTTCGCGAGCGGGTCATACGGCTTTCCGCTGTCTATGAAAGTTATGATCGCACGAAGCGGCGGATCTCCGCCCGCGCTCCCTACAGTATCAAAAATGACCTGCGCCTGACCCGTACCGGGAGAATATGCATAGCTTGCAATGTTTATGTATATTTCCTCTACACAAAGCTTTATTTGTCTTATGAGCTTTTTCGGCGCCCCGCATTCACTGAGCGCATCCTGAAGAAATGTAAAAACAGCGGCTAAATTTTCGCGTGTAGCGTCTATTGTGAGTTCACGCATCTCATCTACAACCTTTCCATACCACGCTCATGATCGTAACATCGTCGAACGGGTCATTATCCGGCTGGAACGAATCGACCTCATACATCAGATCGGTCACCGTCTTTTCGGGAGACCTGTTCTCGTCTCGTTCGAGCACCTTTATAAGTCTGTCCATACCGAATCGCGAGCCGTCGTCAGCTTTCGCCTCGGGTACGCCGTCGGTGTAAAGGAACAGAGTATCGCCTTTTCCAAGTTTAAGCGTTTCGTTTATAAAATTGATATCCTCCTGCGCCGCGAGAGGCGGACAGTTTTCTTTTTCTATCATTTTAACAGCCTCGCCCTTGACTCCCACTATCGGGTATTCGTGACCGGCATTGACATATTCCACCGCACCGTTCCCGAGATCGAGTATCCCGAGCCATACAGTGATGAAAAGCCCCGCACTGTTGTTCTTGCAGAGGATATTGTTCACCTCATACAGTATCGACGCGGGATCGCCGCCAAGCATGACCTTGTCCCGTATTATCGTCTTTGAGACCACGCTGAACAGCGCGGCGGGAACTCCCTTGCCGGAGACATCCGCCATTACTATCGCGAGATGATCGTCGTCGATAAAGAAGAAGTCATAGAAATCGCCGCCTACCTCCCTTGCGGGGGTCATAGCCGCGTAAAGCTCGATCTTGTCGTTCTTCGGGAAATCATTCGGGAGCATATCTGCCTGTATCTTCGTCGCGACACTAAGCTCCGCGGCCATGTGCTCCGTCCTGTCCTCAAGATCGTTTATCTGCTTGCTAACCACATTAATGCTCTTCTTGTATTTGTGAGTAAACACGATCATTACAGTGCTTATCACAACAAGCGACAGTGCGATAATAATTACGGTGGTCATCATAAAGGAGAAGATCTGTTCGTCGTACCACTCTTTCCTGAAATCAACAGTGACAATGCTCGCAACATTCCCCTCCGAGTCGAAAACAGGACTGTACGCACTGTAAAACCAGCCCCATGCGTCCTCATAAGCGATAAGTGATGCCGCCGGAGTACCCTTGCTTGCAGTATAAAGAGCTTCTGTATAAGCGACCGGGGTTCCGTAGTCATCGGCATCCTCTATCGTCGGGTCAAGTCCGAAAACGAAATTCTTGTCTCCCTTATCCTGTACCAGGTAAATGTACGACATTCCCATGTTGTACTGGAAATCGGTAAGAGTCTTCATAACGGACTCATAATCAGGATTCCCCTTATCTTCGGGAGTAACGACTTTCAGCGTGTCGCCGTCGAGCATAGCGGCAGCTGTGTTTGCAATATCAAGCATTCTTGCGCTTATCAGTGATTTGATTGCTTCATCAGCGCGGTTTGCGAGAACGATACCGAGAGTTACATTGACCATTATTAAAAAAGCGCCTGTTACCGCAAGATATTTTGTTATAAGTGCAAAACCACTTTTTGTCTTCATAGCGGAAACCTCATGTATATATCGGCAAATAGACTATACAAATTCTTACTATATATAATATCATTAATTGTGAGATTTGTCAATTGTTTTCTTTAAAGTACCTCTGAAACTATTCCGAAAGAGAGAATGTATATATGCACAAACAAATCACAGCAGCCCCGCTTCCACACCGATAACTCCATCTATGCTGTGCGGCTCATTCCACACCGCCTCGTACAGCCGGCTCCCGTAGCGTACCGTGCGCATTCTTCCCACCGCCTCGCACAGCGGGTCATTCTCAAACCCGCCCCACAGCAACATAGGAAACCCGCTCTCATGCGCCGCCGAGAGCAGGAACCGTCTGCTCAGCGCCTTGTCGTTCCCGCGCACATACAGGTACGAGACTATACCGTCCCGTATGACCGACCCCGGCTCCGGGAACGGCGGATAACCGAGAAGTCTTGTGGGAAACCGCGACACGAGCCTGTAAATTCCCCCGTACGAGCACATTCTGTAATACTTCGTCGCGCTCTGGTCTCCGATAAAGCAGCACGCCTGTATCTCCCCGTTTTCGCCGCGCACCGCGTAAAACTCCTTCTTCCCGAAGCCAGCAAGCCCGCTGTCGCACGGGGTCAGGGACTTAGCGGAAAAATGCCGTTCCATAAGCTCGTCGAAGCCGTCAGTATTGCCGCGCTCTACCGGTACAACCGGCTTTCCGCCGCCTATGCAGAACGTTGTGTAATGCCCGAGAAAACGGTACTCCGGCATATTCCTTCTCCGCTTTTCCAGCATTCTTATGACCGCGGTGTTGGAGTCGAGTATCGTGGTGTATGTAAACGCGCAGTCCGATACCAGCTCCCCCATTATCCGGTACGCGCGCGGTATGAACGAGAGCCGCCCGCGGTAGTCGGCGTGTACTTTAAGGCCGGTCAGATATGCGCATTTCGCACGCTCTCCGTTCAGAAACTCCGTCCGCACGACCGCCCCGCCCACCGCGACAGTCCTTCCCGCCTCTGTATCGTCCGCAACTAAGATATGCGCCCGCTCTCCGTCCGCCTCAAACGAAACGAGCGGGTCTTCACCGCGGAGGAACTGCACATTGAGCTCGCCGGAGAAGCTCCCGCTCCCGAATATCTCCCGTATTGCGGGGCTGTCGGAGGGCTCGGCGGGGCGAAGAATGTATTTCCCGAATTTCTCACTTCGGAAGCTCATCTAAATTCTCCCCTATCGGTACATTCATCTTCTGATCCACCTCTTCGCCGAGGCGCAGGTTCATTCCCCAGAACAACCCCCACATCAGCGGGCTTGTTCTCCCGAGGGACGCGAACCCGCGGCTCATAACCGTTCCCGCCGACGAGAAGGACTTCCTTGCGTTCCGGCACACCTCGCTCAGTCTCTCGGGAGATATGCGCTTCGGGACAAACGAAAGCTCACCGTAGTTGTACCCGTCCGCGAGCCACCACTTGTCATAGATCAGCCGGTTTTCGGACTTTAACCGGTCATACAGCCGTGTGTTCGGGAACGGTAAGAGGTGATTGAACGCTGCGGTGTAGAACTTATGCTTTTCGGAGAACGCGAGCGCCTGCTCCACCGTGCTCTCGTCGTCGTTGTCGTACCCGAACACGAACGTGGCATAGATACCGATACCCGCGCCGTGGACGCGCTTCACAAGCTCGTCGCGCTCTCCGAGGGCATAGTTGAAGGACTTGTTCATCTGGGTAAGGTTCTCCTTGTCAAGGCTCTCGAACCCTATCAGGATCAGCTCGCAGCCGCTCTTCTTCATCGCTTTCAGCAGCGCCTCGTCCTTTGCCATGGAAAGGGTACCCTGACCCGCCCACTTGATAACGAGGGGAGTTATCTCCTCGAACAGCCGCATTGCGTTCCTACTGTCCGCGACAAGGTTGTCGTCCACAAGGAAGAAGTATTTATGCGGCGAGGCTTTGATGTCATCGAGTATCAGTCTGTGGTCGCGTGCGTGGTAATGGGCGTCATAGAACCGCGATATCGAGCAGAACTCGCAGGAATGACAGCACCCTCTCCCGGTCTCGACGAGTGACACGGGGAGATACTTCTTTCCGGTAAAAATGCTCTTGTCCGGGCGCACGCCGTAGGTACCTACACCGCCGGTATAGCGCTCCCGGAGCTTCCCTTCCCTCGTGTCGGAGATCACCTGCGCCCACACGGTCTCCGCGTTCCCGACGATGACGCTGTCGCAGTACAGCCCGGCTTCCTCGGGGCATATCGTGGCGTGATAGCCGCCCATGACCACGGGTATCCCGCGCTCACGGAACCGCGCCGCGATACGGTAGCTGCGCTTGGCGGTATAGGTCTCCACCGTGATGCACACGAGGTCGGTATCTGTCCCGTAGTCTATCAGCTCTATACGGTCGTCGAACAGCTCGGTCTGAACGTCCGACGGAGTGAGCGCTTTCAGAACGGCTATGGTAAGCGGCTCCATTTTCCATGTGCCGATATACTTCTTTCCCGGCTTCTTACCTATCGCCGGGAGAACAAACGTAATTTTCATCATTATCAGTTTACAGTGTACAGTTTACAGTGTACAGTTGAGGTGCCGCCTGCGGCGGCGAATTATAAATAGTTTACAGGTTACAGTTTACAGTGTACAGTTATGGTGCCGCCTGCGGCGGCGAATTTTAAATAGTTTACAGGTTACAGTTTACAGTGTACAGGTTATAGTTTACATCGAACAGATTTGTAATCTTTGCATGATACCATTCAAAAACCGCCGCCGCAGGCGGCACCTCAACTGTAAACTGTACACTGTACACTGTAAACTAAAGAATGTCTGAGTTGTCGCACATTACCTCACGGGTGAATTTGTGCCACTTGTCTGCGTAGCCCTTATACCCGAGATTGAGCGGGATCGAGAGCCACGGGCTGTGTCGCATGGGTGACAGGCGCTTCAAGATGTTTCCGGTGGTATAGGTCTGTCGCCAGGCGCGGTCGGTGCCTTCCTCAAGCTGCTCCTTGGTCATGTTCTTCGGGGTGAAGACGCAATGCTCCACGTCGTACATCGCCCAGTTGCGCTCGGTGATCCTCCCCTCGCGTTCGAGCTGGGCATAAAGCTCCGTGCGCGGGAACGGGGTGAGAATGGAATAGCGCGGAAGGTCGATCTTCGCCCTGATGACAAGCTCCACCGTGCGGTCGAAAACGCTCTCGTCCTCCTCGTCCCCGCCGAACGCGAAGCAGCCCTGCACAAGTATCCCGTTGTCGTGCAGCCGCTTCATAAGGTCGATGTAGCCGTCAACCTTGTTCACGCCCTTGTGAATGTATTTCTGAGACTCCTGCGTTATCGACTCGAAGCCGATCAGAAGCCCCTTGCAGCCGCTTCTGCGGAACACGGTTATAAGCTCGTCGTCAATGCCGACAGACGATGTTGCGAGCCCTACCCACATCACTTTCAGGGGTATCATCGCCGAGAACAGCTCTATCGCGTAGGCGCGGTCGGTGATGAGGTTCACGTCCGGAAACAGCACAGTGCGCGTTCCGAGGGCTTCTATCTCGGCTATGACTTCCTTCACCGGGCGCTTGTACACCGGCTTTCCGAATGCCGCTGGATAAGCGCAGAAGCTGCATGAGTGACAGCAGCCGCGTATAGCCTCCACAGTCGAGGTGATGATGTAGCGTTTCTTATTGAGCAGCTCGCGGCGCGGTATCGGTCTCCCCGCGATAGAGAAGTCGCAGTTCTGTGCGTACAGCTTCTTATGCTTTCCCGCCATGTAGTCGCGTATGAACTGCGGGAAGGTCTGCTCGGAGAAACCCGTGAACACCACGTCCGCGTGCTGTGCCGCCTCACCCGGGAGCATGGACGGGTGAACGCCGCCTATGAACACGGTAATCCCCTTCTTCCGGAAGTGGTCCGCATAGGCATAGCAGCGCGGCGCGGTACCGGTGATGCAGGTGATACCGATGAGGTCGGCGTTTATATCGAGCGGTATCTTCCCCGCCGTCTCGTCGTATATCACCACATCGGCGTTGGCTTCCTCGGGTACCAGCGCGGCGAGGGTGGTTAGAGTGAGCGGCGCATAGTGCAGGGACTTGCCGAAGCTACCGGTGTATCTGTGCATTGCCCCCGCCGGAGCAAGCAGAGCTATCTTCATATCAGATCTCACATCCCATTTGATTTTTTAGTTCTCTCACCCGCCTCCGGCGGGTGAGAGAATGCGTCACCTGTAAAAGCAGCTTTCCCAACCGCTCTTTGCGCTGAGAAAGGCGGGCTTTATGTCGCCGAGCCGCATACCGTCGTCGGTGAGGCGTTTCAGGTACGCTTCGCGGGCATTGCCGCTTACCGTGACGACCCGCGCGCAGGTAAGCTGTCCAAGCTCGCGGCAATAGTTGTAGTGGTAGCTTTCCCTGAGTGCATCGTCCAAAGCTTCACCCGTCACGTCGGCGGTGGTGTACAGCGTGTATCCCTTCCCTTCCGGCGCGAGCAGACAGAAGCTGTCCGCAATGCCGAGCTTTACGCAGACGGAGCGCACAAAGTCGTCGGTGAGCTTCTCGCCGAACAGGTCGCTGGTGACCCCGCTTCGCCGCAGGAACCGTATGCGCGGCGGAGCGTCCGAGTAC
>JAFZOA010000616.1 GCA_017550775.1 Ruminiclostridium sp.
CGACGAGACCTCCGCGCTGTGTACCGACGACTACGACAGCAGCATCACCAAGATATCCTTCATGGAGAGCGGCTCCTTCGCCTCTGTGCGTAAGTACGCGGACGGCGACCTTATGAAGCACGTTCACTGGAAGCTCTCCGCAAAGCACGACGAGCTCATGGTGAAGCAGTCCGAGCAGAACCTCGGAAGCAGCGCCCTGATCGTAACGGATATACACGCGGTATCGGAGATAAACGATGAGAACATGACGGCGGCAGACGCGGCAATAGAGGCGGCTCTCGCGCTTACAAGAAAGATCATCACCGACGGACGTACCGCAGTGAATGTTTACAGACCCGGCGACGGGCGCGTAGATGTGCTGTCGGCGGTCAAGAACGAGGACTATGAAAAGCTTCTCTCCATATACTCGGTCATTCCCGTGACAGAGCCGGGCAAGGGCGTGGAATCGCTGATACCGCGCGCTGCGGAGTATCTTAACGGCAACGAGCCGCTTTTCATCATAACCACCGAGCTCGGCGGAGAGGAGTTTGAAAACATACTCCGGTCCGTGGGGAGCTCCTGCGGCGAAGTCCGGGTGTACCTTACCGCCTCAAAGCCGGACGCGCATCTGATAGCCGTGGCGGCTGCGGCGGAGAAGGTCTCCGTCTGGACAATAGACCCCGAGGATATATCGCTCTCTCTGCGCAATTCGATGATGTGAAGCATTACTCGATATCACTGATATAAACTGTGACTCTTTCCCTGTTCACGGCAAGGGAAAGAGTCGGAAATACTCTTTCTGGGACACGACTAAATGAGATTCGGAAAATATCGCAGCAGCGAAAAGATACTGCATGACGAATACTTCGGCGAACAGCCTTCCTCGGCGTACCTGCTGACGGTAAGGCTTGTTTTGCTGTGCCTTATGTCCGCGTCCTTCGTACTTGTATTCTGCGACCTTTACGGTGTGCCGGACGGCGGCATACTTATACCTGCCGTGACTGCTGCGGCGTGCTCCGGCTTCATCTATATCTTAGCTTCCGTGCTCCCGTCGGGGCTTATCTACGGCTCTGTGGCCGCCGCGCTTGCGGGCATTGCATGGGTGCTCCGCGACAAAGCGCTCGCCCTCGCGCCGTACCTGTGGGACTACCTCATGAAGAGGCTTGACAGCCGGCTTATAAAAACCGCGGATCTCATGATACACTCCGCCGAAAAGCTCGCTTCCGACGAAGCCCGGGTGCTTACGGAACAGTCGTACTTCTACACGGTGATACTCATAGCCATACTCTGCTCACTCGCTTTTACGATCGCAGTGCGGACGCGCTTTCACCTCTTCGTTCCGGCGCTCGCCATAACGTTTATCACGGCACCGGCGATCGCGGCGGAGATCGCGGGATATTTCCCGTCGTACCTGCTGTTTCTGGTGAGCGTATTCGGCTTTGAGGCGGTACATTCGAGCTACGACCTCGACAACGCCTTTGTTTTCGGCAGTCTTACCGGCGCATACCTTTCGGACATACGCTCCGACCGCGATCACAGGAAGCGTACCCGTATGTTCGTGTTCGGTAAGAAGGCTGCAAGCGATACCGAACGGTATCACCGCTACTCCGGCAATCTTATCGCCATGTCGGTCATCTCGGCGGCGGTGTTCTTCGGAGCTGCGGTCATGATACCGGAAGGCACCGGCATAAACTACAAGGAGCTTCTTGACAAGATCGGAACTATCGGAAGCGACGCGCTGGACACGGTGGGGGATATCCTCGGCGTTCCGCTTGGCAAGCCGGACAGCAGAGGGTATTTCAGCTCCGACAGCTTCGGCGGCCTTTCCGACAGCATCAGCCTCGGCGCACCGAGCGACAGCTCCCGTCCCGTGCTTGAGGTGACGGTCTCCCGCAATGACATTCCCGTCTACCTTCGCGGCGACATCGGCACCGAGTACACCGGAAGCTCCTGGCGAAGCATAGCCGCCGACGCGCAGAAATACACCGACTCCGTAGACAAGGGCTTCTACCCCGAGTCGGAATATCAGGTTTTTCGCCGCCTTCTTACCGCATCGGGACAGGACCCCGACAAGGTGATACCGCTCCAGATGGTGTCCGCAAAGTACCTGCGCAGCACGACGGTGGTGTTCCAGCCGCTCGCCGCTTATGAGCTCACCTACAAGGACAGCGACTCCTACACCTTCTACGGGGACAACATACTGCGCACACGACGCGGCTACATCAACACATTTGAAAGCCTTACCTTAACGCCCGCTATGACCGGCTCCGCTCTGGATGACATAGTCTGCGCGGCGGACAGGGCGGGAATGTACACCTACAACTACCTCGCGGACAGCACCATTACCGCCCCGGATATGTCGCAGGAATACTACCTGACGAACATCGACGCTTACCGCGGCTTTATCGAGTCCGCCTACAAGAAGAGCGACCCGGTGATATCGGAATTCGTGTCCCGGATACAGGTCACCGACCACGGTCTCGGTGCCGGCAGCAGCACCTACTACGGACTGTCCCGCGAACGCTTCAACGCCGCGCTGTCGATATGCGACTATTTCAGAGAGAATTTCAGCTACTCGCTCACTGCCGACAACGGCGAGGATATGCTCAGCGGGTTCCTGTACGACACCCACGAGGGTCACTGCGCACTGTTTGCGACGGCAATGACGCTCGCACTGCGTGAAATGGGCATTCCCGCCCGCTATGTGACCGGCTATGTAGTGTACCCGGGAAGCGAGCCGGACGGAAACGGCTCTTACCGCCACACCCTCACCGAGCGCGAGCTTCACGCGTGGACGGAGGTTTATTTCCGCGGTGTAGGCTGGCTCCCGTTTGACCCGACCGCACAGGTACCGGGCTACTCGGAGCTTGTTTACGGGCAGCCCACGGTAACTTCCGATGAAGGCGACCCGGCTCCCACGGACGCGGGAACATCCTCTGCCGCGGAAACGACCGCGCCGGAGGAGGAAGAAAAAACATCTTCCACCGAGGAAACGACCGCGCCGACGGAGTACGACCCCGATACCACAACGATCGTCGGTACCGACCCCGACACTACAGCCGCACCGGACGACGATGAAGACCCGTTCTCAGGCGGACAGAACGATACCGGGGAACGTGAGATCCACCCGACCGAGGAGAACCTGTTTATACGGATACTTCCCATTCTGGTGCTCATGGTCGTGGTGATCGCGCTCGCGGTGGTGATAGTGCTGTTCTTCCGGAACCTCGCGGAAGCCGAGAAGCGCACGATAAGGAGCTTCCGTACAATGCCCGCATATGAGGCGTGCGGGGTAATGTACCGGTTCGTGCTTATCCTGCTCGAAAAGAAGGGGCTTGTCCCCGGAGCGGAGCAGCTTTACGACTTTGCCGAGCGTGTGGACGGAAGCATCGAGATGAAGGGACTCAACTACTTCATGATGGACGTTATAGGCATCTTCGAGAAGTGCGAATTCGGAAAACCGGATACAGTTACCGTTACCGAGGACGAGAGAGACGCGGTATATCGCTATACGTCGGCGGTCTACGGCAAGGTGATGGACGACCTTTCCGGAAGCAAAAGATTTTTTATGAAAATTTCATTGTTTTTGTAAAAAAAGTGTTGCAAACAGGAAAAAAATTTGTTATAATGATTTTATGAGCTTTTACGGCAGGATTCTGCTCTGACAGAACTTCGCCTATCAATATTTATGTACACAGGGGGAATTTACTATGAATCTGATAACCCGCTCGGACTTCGACGGTCTTGCCTGCGGTGCGCTCCTTTACGAAGCAGGCATCATCGACAGCTTTACCTTCAAGCACCCTAAAGATATCCAGGACGGACTTGTTCCGGTCACCGAAAATGACGTACTCGCAAATGTTCCGTTCGTTGAGGGCTGCGGACTGTGGTTCGACCACCACTCCAGCGAATTTGAACGCCAGGAGCTTGCAGGCAAGTACAAGGGCGAAAGCCGCATAACTCCGAGCTGTGCAAGGATCATATACGAATACTACGGCGGAAAAGAACGCTTTCCGCAGTTCGACGACCTCATGGAGGCAGTGGACAAGGTGGACAGCGGCAACCTCACCGTTGATGAGGTCCTCAACCCCAAGGGCTGGATCCTCGTCGGCTTCCTCATGGACCCGAGAACCGGTCTCGGACGCTTCCGCAACTTCACCATAAGCAACTATCAGCTCATGGAAAAGCTTCTCGTAAGCTGCCGCAGCATGACCACCGAGGAGATCCTCGCAATGCCTGATATCCAGGAGCGTATCGCGGTGTATAACGAGCAGTCCGAACTCTTCAAGAAAATGGTCCGCGAGCACACCGTCATCAAGCGCGACGTTATCATCACCGATCTTCGCGGCGTTGACCCGATCTACACCGGCAACCGCTTCATGATCTACAGCCTCTACCCCGAGCAGAACATCTCCGCGTGGATAGTCTCCGGCAAGGGCGGACAGGGCTGCTCCGCGGCGGTAGGATATTCCGTTATCAACAAGACCAGCACGGTGGATGTCGGAAGCCTCATGTTAAAGTACGGCGGCGGCGGACACCACAAGGTCGGCACCTGCCAGTTCAAGGACAGCGAGATACCCGAAAAACTCGACAAAATGCTCGACGAGCTCGTAAACTACGACAAGTATTATCAGAATAATTAAGTTCAGCGTTCCCCTGCCTCACGGCGGGGGAATAAGTATATTCTACTGTCGATCCGCAATTCTGCATTATAAAAGGGAGGAAGATGTAAACATGAAAAAGAATTTTTGTCTGTTATTTACCGCGGTTCTCTTGGTGTGCTGCTTCTTTGCTGCCGGGTGCAGCAGCGGCTACACATCGTCTTATAAGGCCGTCGGCTTCGTCCATACCGAAACGGATGAGCTCGGCTCTATGTCCTTCGCGGAGTTTGAGGGCGTGAAGGTCTTCGAGCTTAAATTCAAAGACAGCTTCGACAAGTCTCTCCTGTACACCCTTAAGCTTGAGACCGGAAGTGCCACGATCTATTACGACACCAACGGAGACAAGGTAAAGCTCACTTCCGTGAAGGCGGGCGACAAGATAGACGACAAGCTCAAGGATCTCAAATGCGAGACCATGTACATTATTGTCGAAACGAACGAAAAATGCCTTAACGGCAGCTTCGAGTTCAAGGCTAAGACTTTATGATAAGATCGCTTCGCCGCTTCAGGATCACATTTACACACGGAGGACGCTATGACCGCACAGGAATTCGGAGCCGCACTCAACCGCAACATCTCGGAAGTTATCAAGGGCAAGGAGCATGAGACCGCGATCATAACCGCGGCAATGCTCGCGGGCGGTCATGTGCTGCTCGAAGACGTGCCGGGAACAGGCAAGACCATGCTCGCCCGCGCGGCGGCACGCTCGCTCGACTGTGAGTTCCGTCGCATACAGTTCACCCCCGACCTGCTCCCGTCGGACATCACCGGCATCAACTACTTCAACATGAAAACGCAGGAATTCGTATTCCGCAAAGGCGCTGTGTTCACGAACATACTGCTCGCCGACGAGATCAACCGCGCCACTCCGCGCACCCAGTCCGCCCTCCTCGAATGTATGGAGGAAAAGCAGACCACCGTGGACGGCGAGACCTACCGGCTCGACCCGCCGTTCTTCGTCATCGCCACCCAGAACCCCGTCGAGACCGCCGGCACCTACCCGCTCCCCGAAGCCCAGCTCGACCGCTTTATCGTACGGCTGCACCTCGGATACAGCGGGCGCAGGAGCGAGCTCGAAATGCTCGCGGCTATCGGCGAGACCCACCCTATCGACCGTCTCTCCCCCGTCCTCACCGCCGCAGACCTTGCAGCAGCGTCGTCAGAAGCCCTGAACGTAAAGCTCGGGGACGCGTCCGCAAACTACATCTGCGAGCTCGGCGAGGCTACCCGCCGCAGCGAGAAGGTTCGCCTCGGACTGAGCCCGCGCGGACTGCTCGCCATCAAACGAATGTCGCAGGCGTATGCGGCGCTTCACGGCAGCGGCTTTGTCACCCCCGACCACATCAAGTCAGTCGCGCCGTACGTTATCCCGCACCGCCTTATCTGCAAGGAGTATGCGATAAGCCGCTCGGGAAGCACCGCCGAGGATGTGGTAAAGCAGATACTCGACGATACGCCCGTTCCGACCGAACAGTTTGAATGACCTATGGAAATACTTGCAATACTCCTTCTGGCGGGAATAGCGATCTTCGCCGAGCAGCAGATATTCCTGCGGCTCGTGTTAAAAAATGTCACCTACACCGCACATTTCAGCGTTTCGGAAGCCATGGAGGGCGACACGATCGAGATAATAGAGGAGATCGTCAACGACAAGCGCCTCCCGGTACCGTGGGTAAAGACCGAGCTCAGCACGAGCCGGTGGCTCGAATTTGCGGGGACCCAGGCTTCGAGAGCCTCCGACACTCGATTTGTTCCGAGCGTGTTTTCCCTGCGCCCGAAGCAGAAGTGTATCCGCACACGAAAGGTCATTGCTATGAAGCGCGGGAACTTCCGCCTTGAAAGCGTGTCTATCGTGGGAAGCGACC
>JAFZOA010000617.1 GCA_017550775.1 Ruminiclostridium sp.
ATCAACGCCGTCGAGCATTGCTCTTATGAACTCCGGACAGGCATCGCTCCTGAGTATGTACGGTACCGAATACTGCGCCACTATGAGCTGCAGCAGCAGGGGGGTGCCGCGCATTATGAGTATGTAGATGTTCGTAAGCCACGATATGGGCTTTATCCTGCACATTTTCAGCATCGCTACCACCATTCCGAGCGGTATCGAGAAAAGAAGCGTATAGCAGAATATTTTCAGTGTCGGTATCGTGTATTCGAGCATAAGCCCGAAAAGGGTTTCGATCTGTTCGCCTGTCATTTTTGAATTCCTTTTTCCTCTGTCAAAAAAGAGAGCCGTGATGAAGCATCACGGCTCCGCTTGTAAAAAATTTTACTTTACTGTTGTAACGTCGCTTCCGAACCACTTGGTCGAGATCTCGCCGAGCTTGCCTTCAGCCTTCATAGCGCTGAGAGTCTCCTGTACCTTGTCGCGGAGAGTCTGGTCAGCCTTTCTGAAACCGATAGCGTATTCTTCGGCTTCAAGGTTTCCGGGAAGAACATAATAGTCCTTGTTGTTTTCGGCAATGTAGTAGTAAGCTACTACGGAATCAAGGAATACCGCGTCAGAGAAGCCGAGTTCCATCTGGTTGAGAAGTGTTACGTTGTCCTCAAGAGGTGTGACCTGGATATCCTTGAAAAGATCGGAAGCTTCAAGTATCTCCTGAGCGGTAGAACCTGTCTGTACGCCGACTGTCTTTCCCTTGAGGTCGTCCATTGTCTTGGCGGTGCTGTTTCCGGGAACGACGAAGATCATCTCGTTCTTCATATACGGCTCTGAGAGGTTCATAGCCTCTGCTCTTGCCGCGTTGACGGACATACCGTTCCAGATGCAGTCGATCTTTCCGACGTTAAGGTCTTCTTCCTTTGTGTCCCAGTTGATAGGCTGCTTCACGAGTTCGATGCCGAGTCTGTCGCATACTTCCTGAGCAACGTCGATATCGAAGCCGACGATGTTGTTGGATTCATCGGTGAATCCCATAGGCGGGAAGCTTGCGTCGAGTCCGAGAACGAGCTTCTTTGCATCGAGAACTTTCTGAAGCGAGTCATCGGTCGCTGCCGGAGCGGAACCGGTCGCTGCGGTCGTTGCCGCGGGCTTATTGTTGTTACCGCATCCTGCGCATGCAGTAATGAGGGCTGCTGCCGCAAATCCCGCAAAAACACGTGTTAAGATAGTTTTTTTCATAGTTGTGTCCTTACTTTCTTTTTCTTTTTTGCCTTACGCGGTCAGAAGCGCAAGACGATCCTTTTATAAATATACAATAATATAACATATATTTTACCGGTTGTAAAGACAAAAATACACGATTTTGGAGTTTAGTACAAATTAAACGGGATTTATGCAGTTTTTTTGTGCTTTTCAATATAATAAAGCGACAGCGGGAGAATGAAGTGATATGTTATCCGATGAAAAACTTTCGTTGATATTTTGTTAATACTGTATGCGTATCGCCGTTGTGATAATTCTGGAACGGATATCAAAAAAATTGTCCGATGGCTTTTGTCTCTATTGACTATCGCCTGCAAAAATGATATAATACTTATATTACATTTCGTTGCAAAGAAAGGAAATATAAAATGTCAGTTTACCGTATCTATGTCGAAAAAAAGCCCCGTTATGCGGTAGAAGGAGATCAGCTTCTCGCCGATCTTAAAACATCTCTGCGGATAGACGGGATAAGCTCCGTTCGTATAATCAACCGCTATGACGTCGAGGATATCTCGAAGGAAGATCTCGAACGTTCGATTCCGGTCGTTTTCTCGGAACCGCCCGTTGACGATGTGCTCGACGCTCTTCCGACCCCGGGAGCAGACGAGAGAATGTTCGCTGTCGAGTTTCTCCCCGGCCAGTTCGACCAGCGTGCAGACAGCGCCGCACAGTGTATCCAGATGCTCTGTAAGGGCGACCGTCCGCTCGTCAAGTACGCGAAGATATACCTGCTCGGCGGAAAGATATCCGACGACGAGTTCGCGCGCATAAAGCACTACCTCATCAACGCGGTGGAATCC
>JAFZOA010000618.1 GCA_017550775.1 Ruminiclostridium sp.
CCGAACACCGCTCTTGCCGTCCCGATAGGCATAAAGCCCGTCATGCGGCTCAGAGCGGCGGTGTGCCAGCTTAAGACCGTACCCGCGGGTACGGCGGTGAGCTACGGGCGCACCTTCGTTACCGACCGCGAGACAGTGCTTGCGGTAATACCGGCGGGGTATGCGGACGGCTACTCCCGCGGGCTCTCCAACAAGGGAGCCGTGTATTTCGGGGACAGGCGCGCTCCGATAGTCGGGCGGGTCTGCATGGATCAGATGATGGTGGATGTCACCGGGCTTGACGTGAAGGTCGGCGATACCGCGGAGCTGTACTCCGACACCATAGACGAGATAAAGGTCGATAACATCGCCGATACGCTCGGGACTATCGGCTATGAGCTGCTGTGCCTTGTGAGCAAGCGCGTCCCGAGAGCCGCGGTTCGCCGCGGTGAGATCGTCCGTGTCGTAAACTACATATAAATATAATTGACAATTGAGGTGCACGCTTCGCGCGCGGTTTTAAAAAATAACGGCGAATTTGATAAAAAGCTGTTCAGCCGCCAGAACAACTGTAAACTGTAAACTGTAAACTGTACACTGTACACTGTAACCTGTAAACTGAATTGTCAATTGATAAACAGGGGGATAATTGATGAATATTTACGAAACGCACTGTCATACATCGGAATCGAGCGCCTGTGCGTCCGCGACCGGGGAAACTCAGGCGGAGTTTTACAAATCTCGCGGATTCCGGGGCATAATCGTGACAGATCACTTCCTCAACGGCAATACCACCGCGAAGCCGGATATGCCGTGGGAGGAAAGGGTGGATATACAGTGCCTCGGCTATGAGAACGCGAAGAAGACCGGAGACAGGATCGGACTTGACGTGTTCTTCGGCTGGGAATATACCGTCGGCGGCTGCGATTTCCTTACCTACGGACTGGACAAGCAGTGGCTTCTCGCTCACCCGGAGTCCGTTACCCTGCCGCCGAACGACTACTTCGACCTCGTACACGACTCTGGCGGCTACATAAGCCACGCGCACCCGTTCCGCGAGGACTGGTACATCGAGATGATACGGCTGTTCCCGCGCAAGTGCGACGCGGTGGAGATAATAAACTCCTGCCGCAAGCAGTTCGAGAACGACATGGCTAAGCTCTTTGCGGACAGCTACGGGCTTGCGTACACCGCCGGCAGCGACAACCATACCGCAGCACAGACCCGGCTCTCCGGCATAAGCACGAGTGAGCCCGTGCGCGACATACAGCATTTTGTGGAGCTGCTCAGAAGCGGAGAATATGAGATATACGACAGCCTGACCGGTGTTTTCCCGCCGTCAGGTGCAGGAAAAGCGAAATAACCCGCCGCAGGCGATCAAATAAGGAATGACTATGGCAAAACGCAGGAAAAAATTCATAAAGATGCGGGTCGAGGAGGAAAGTGTCATGAGCCGTGACGAGCTGAACGCAAAGCTCGACGCGATAATCGACACCCAGTTCCGCCGCAACCTCAACAAGCTTAAAGGCTCGCCGTTGTGTCTTTGGCAGCACGCCGGCGAGGACTGCTACAAGCTCAGATACTATCACTCCTACCGCGAGGATATGTGCGACACGATGATGACCGTGAGCATCGAAAAGGGCATGGAGCGGTGCAGCGTCCACGGCTTCATACACAAGCCCCCCGCTATCTGGGCGTGCTTCATCGGAGTCATAGCGTCGGTGTTCATAGACTTCCTGATAATATCGTGGCTTGTGCTGTTCGGTGAGAATTTCAGCCTCACGAACGCGCTCATGGTGTCCGGTGCGGTCTGTCTCGTGCGCGTGTACATCTGCGCCGCGCTGATCGAGCTGAACCGCGACAAGGTGAAGATACTGCGCGAGGAGCTTTACCGCGTGATACGCGATGACCCGTCGGGCGGCGGAGAGCAGAATGATGAAACGGAGGGTGATGAAGAAGATGATTCGTGAAATTGATGTAAAGGCTGTGGAGGAGGCTGTCGCGGCGCTCTGTGAGGACGCGAACCTGCACTTACCCAGCATGATGCGCGAGACTATCGAGAGTGCGGCAAAGCGCGAGGAAAGCCCTGTCTGCCGCGAAGTCCTCGGTGACATCGTGCGCAATATCGACTGCGCGGCGGAGCTTGACGTTCCGATCTGTCAGGACACCGGAATGGCGGTGATCTTCCTCGAAATAGGTCAGGACGTGCATTTCACCGGCGGCAGCCTTTATGAAGCGATAGACCGCGGCGTTGCGAAGGGGTACGTTGACGGGAAGCTGCGGCTTTCTGTCGTGAGAGATCCTATCCGGCGCGGCAATACCAACGACAATACCCCCGCGATAGTACACACGACGATAGTTGACGGCGACAAGGTGCGTATCATGGTCGCGCCGAAGGGCTTCGGAAGCGAGAACATGAGCCGGATAAAGATGTTCACGCCGTCAGCGTCAACAGATGACATTGTAGGGTTCGTTTCCGAAACCGTAAGCATCGCCGGAAGCAACCCCTGCCCCCCGATAGTTCTCGGCGTAGGGATAGGCGGCGACTTCGAGCAGTGCGCTCTGCTCGCGAAGAAGGCGCTCTGCCGCGATCTGCGGGTACGGAACGCCGATCCGTACTACGCGGAGCTTGAACAGCGTATGCTCGACGCGGCGAACATGACCGGGGTAGGCTCTCAGGGCTTCGGCGGGACTGTGACGGCGCTGTACGTCAACATCGAGCAGGCACCCACCCACATAGCGGGGCTTCCGGTGGCGGTCAACGTAGGCTGCCACGTCACAAGACATAAGGAAACGACATTATAATACATATACCTCATACTTTTGAAATCACTATCTACAACTTAAGGAAAATCTTGTTTCTGTCACCCCTGCCAGAGGCTGGGGTGACAGAAACGCAATCTAACTTTTCCGCTTAAGTTGTGGACAGTGCTTTTGAGATTTCTGTGACCGACGGGACACGGATATCCGTGAAGAACAGCTGCCGAAACTCTAAAGTTTATGCTTTCTCTGACGATATAACAAATGGGGGACAGTCCCCTCGAAGAAATATTGTCGGGGAGGTAACGGAAATGATGACCGAAAGCATAACGGGAGTAAGCAGAACTCCGTCATTCAGGAGCGCTCTGAAGGTCGGCGGCGAGCGCAGCGGTGAAAACAACGAGATAGACGCGAATCAGCAGTCCTTTCTCGAAGCGCAGCGCAAGGCTGCCGAGGATTTCAAACGCAAGCAGGACGAACAGCAGAAGCAGCGTGAAAAGCAGCAGGAGCTGGATATGCTCGGAAAACAGCTCGAAGCGTCAAAGAAGGAAGCCGACGCAATGGGCGACGAGTTCGAGACATTCTCCAAGTGCATGAAGATCGCGTCGCGCATCGCGAAGGGTGATATCGTGCCGCCAAAGGACATAAAGTACCTCATGGAGCACGAGCCCGACCTGTACAAGCAGGCGATACTGCTGCGCGTGCCGAACGACAAGCCGAAGAAGCACAAAAGCGTGCTCGACGACGAGGACGAGAAGTCAGAGAGCGCTCAGAACGGCGGCGAGACCGGCGGGAGCACGGAAGTTGCGGAAACCGCGGAGCCTGTTGAGGCTGCGGATGAGGCGGAGGGCACCGCCGAAGAATGATACTATTCTTATATTACCCTGTCATGGGCGGGGTAATATGTTGTGTTGGAGGGTAAAATGAAAAGAAGCATAATAGCCGCCGTGCTTACCGGCACAATGCTGACCTCTGCCGTTTCGGGCTGTTCGCAGAGCACCACGGCGATAAGCGTGTCCGACACGCTTTCCCTTGCCGAGCGGTATCTGTCCGAAATGAAGTATGAACAGGCTATAATCGAGTTTGACAAGGTGCTGAAGATCGAGCCGAACAATGTGGGCGCGTACCTCGGTAAAGCCGACGCGTATATCGCTCTGGGCGACACCGCAAGCGCGATAA
>JAFZOA010000619.1 GCA_017550775.1 Ruminiclostridium sp.
AAGCACGCCGCTTTGCGTTGCTCCGGCATAATCGAACAGGCTGTTTTTGGTGTAGCCGCCATAGCTGTTGTAACCGCCGTAGCTCGTGTACGAAAAGCTGTCCGAGTAGCGCGAGACATTCACCGCCTGCGATACCACAGAGCCTGTGAATGTGGAGTTACTGCCCAGTGCGGAGCTTAGAGCCTTGTCATCGGCTTCCATGAACTTCTCCTTGCCGATAGACAACGTTCCGTCCTTGCTGACAGTAACACCGGCTTTTTCGAGTGTTCCCGAATACGCCTTTGCGGTATTGGTCATGACCGACGTGCGCCTCGAAACAAAGCTGTTGCGGGAATTGCTGACTGCCGAGTACATATCGTTGTAGCTGTCAACAAAGCTCTTCGCAGCGTCGTATAATAACAATAGTGCTTTGACCTGCCTGTCTGATTAACTTTGGAAAACTTCTTTGGTACGCCCCGTCTTTACCGAGGGGCTTTTTTGTGCCTGTAACAGCAAGTCAGAAGCATCACATAGATATCGTTGACAGCCATGCTGTAGATGTAAGTCTGACGATCTCCTGATACTTTTCGGAGCCTGTTATAGCAGCGACTTCATCTTCGGATGCCTGTCCGTAAGCAAAACGTTTTGCGACATCTCCCCATTCTTTCAGTTCGTCGGGGTAGCGAACGCCCTCAATTGCATTTGTGATTAATAATCAAGATATGGTAATGCACAATATAATATTTAGTACAAATGTACAAATCTGATTACGATATAAACATATAGTTGCAGCTCGATGTGTTGTATATATCCAATATCGCTTTGAAATAATAGACGAAATATATGCATAATGACAAATTTTGTAATATCTGTGTCAAAATTTGAAATTTTTCACAATTCATACATCAAAATATGTTATAATTGAACATAATGGGATTTTGTTTGTAATGGTAACCGGGATAAATCATTTAATGACGTTCACGCAGGAAGAACAGGATACACCTAAAATGAAAGACCGGTATTCGATCAGAAAGGGGGCGCTGTATGGACAGAATAGTTTATTTTGATTTGGTCGCTATTCCGATCTACGCTGTCATACTCTACGCCACTTTCATCAGGAAAATGGTGTTCGGACCCGCTAATAAGGTTTTTAACTATCTCGTGGCAACATCGCTTATCACAACGGTATGCGACGCAGTTTCCGGCGTTGTCGCGTCCGACGCGCCCCTTAACGAAGCAGAGGTCCTGATCGTTTTCGTGAGCTCTTCGCTTTACCACATATTCCATTCTCTCACTCCGCTGTTAGTGCTGCTGTTCATTATGGCGGACACCCACTCGTGGTACTGGATCAAGCAGAAGCACCGTCTGAACATGATATTCATACCATACTGCGTTCATGTCTTACTGGTGGTCGTGAATATCTTAACCGGTATCATGTTCCGGGTCACGGCAGAGGAAGGATATATGAGGTCGCCTGGAATGTATGTGACCTATCTGATCGCTGCGTTTTATTCGATATGGGGTGTGTCGTATCTGCTTCTGCGAAGAAAGACCATGTCGGTCCCGAAGTGGATATCGCTTATGACTGTGTATGTCGTGAGCGCAGTCGCGGTAGTGTTCCAGATGCTTTTCCCGAGGTACCTCGTCGAGAACATCATGACGGCAATGGCGGAGCTTTTCGTGGTACTGCTTGTCCTGCGTCCGGAGGACTATATCGACTATTCTACCGGGATGCCGAGCTTCAAAGCGTTCAAACGTGAGCTAAAGAAGATATGCACGGCTGATAAGCCCGAGAAGATCGTTGTTATGCGCTTTCTTAACGCAGTACAGCTGAGAAAGTACTTCGGAGAGGAAAGATATCTCGCATTGGCAAAAGATATCGTGAACAACGTCAAGACTTTCTGTGAGAACAAGTCACTGTACTTCGACATATACTTTGAGCAGCCTGGAAGGCTTTATCTCATAATCGACAACTATGATTTCGACTTCGAGGGAGTTGTTTACGAGCTTTATAGCGAGCTCATGAAAGATATCATTGAGATAGAGAGCCACGGCGCAAAGCTTGTCCCCCGGTTCTGTGAGATACTCTATCCCGAGGATACCGCCGACCCCGGAACAATCGTGACGATAAGTCACCAGTTCCACCGCATAGTCCCGCATGACATATTCTATACTCACGCAAGCGATATTATCAACACAGAGATCTTCCGTATCAAGAACAACATGGACACCATTCTTAACCGTGCTATAAACGAGCGGAAGTTTGAGATGTACTATCAGCCGATCTATTCGGTGAAGGACGGAAAATTCGTGTCCGCGGAGGCGCTTATACGGCTTTCTGACGAGGAATACGGATTTGTGTCCCCCGGGCTGTTCATTCCGGCGGCGGAGCGCAAGGGGCTTATGATACCGATAGGCGACTTCGTGCTTGATTCGGTGTTCCGGTTCATAAGCGAGAACGACTTCAACGAGCTCGGGCTGTCGTACATCGAGCTTAACCTCTCGGTGGCGCAGTGCTTACAGGGTGATCTCTCGGACAAGATACTTGCGCTGGAAAAGAAGTATCATGTAAATCCCGCCCGCGTCAATCTGGAGATAACCGAGACCACCTACGAGAACATCGGAGACACCACCGACATGAACATAAAGCGGCTGTCCGACAACGGGTTCAGCTTCTCCCTCGACGACTACGGGACGGGCTATTCCAATATGCAGCGCATATCCCGTCTTCCGCTCAAGATAATCAAGATAGACAAGACCATGGTGGATGACATGGAGAACAAGTCCGGTATGTCCGTCATGCGCAATACAGTCAGCATGATCAAGGACATAAACAAGGAGATCGTCTGCGAAGGCGTAGAGACCGCAGATCAGCTTGAGCTCCTGTCCGGGCTTGGAGTGGACTTCATTCAGGGGTATTACTTCTCGAAGCCGCTCCCGGAAAAGCAGTTCGTAGCATTTATCAGAGAAAAGAACAACGCAAAGGCTGTGTGACAGCACCGGCGCGGAAAGGAGGTGAACGGCTTGGAGAAAATACTGAGCTTCGACCTTTGCTCAATACCGATTTTCATGGTTATACTCATAACGGTCTTTGTCCGCAAGATGACAAAGGGGCTGTACAACAAGCTGTTCATCCTTTTACTGTGCTTCTCTGCGGTAACGGCGGAAGCGGACGTGATAATGGAGTACTGTTGCCACTCGCTCCCGATATCCGATGACAGGCTTATAACTGCTAATTTAGCGCTCACAGTCTACTTTCTTGCGAGAACGGCGTCTATCGTCACCTACTTCTTCTTTGTGTTCAGCATCACCGGAACATGGTACAGGGTACGTCCGAAGCGCATGAAGGCGATACTTCTCACGCCTTACGCTATCATGGCGCTGTTGGTGCTCTCCAATCCGTTCACACACCTTGTTTTCAGCATCACACCGGAGGAAGGCTACAGCAGGGGAAGCGGGATAAGCGTTCTGTACATTCTGAGCACGCTGTACGCGCTGGTCGGCACTGTTTATCTGATCTCGTGCAGGCGGTTCCTTACAAAGCGGAAGATACTCTCGCTGATCTCGCTTTATCTGCTTTCCATGTCCGCCGTTGTGGTTCAGTATTTCTTCCCGTTCCTGCTGATCGAAATGGTGGTAATGGCGTTCTCGATGATACTGATAATACTGTTCGTACTGCGGCCGGAGGAGATATCCGACTCGTCCGTGGGGTCGCTGAGCTTTGAGGCATACAAGAGCGAGCTCAAAAAGATACTCATGACCGGACAGAAGGTCCAGATCGCGGTGATAAGCTTCCAGAACGCGTATGAGCTGCGTTCGTACCTCGGTGAGGAACGCTACCTTACCTATATCTCCCACGTTATCCGCGAGCTTGACAACCTGTTCCGCCGTGAGCGTATCTTCTTCGATATCTACTTCGAGCAGCCCGGCATCGTGTATATAATCGTGGATGATCCGGATTTTGACGTTGCCGATGCGTACAGTCGTCTCAGCGTTGAGCTTCGCAGAAGATCGGACAAGACCGCGAAGTCCGGTGAACGTATCAGCGCACTCGCGTGCAACATCGTCATACCAGAAGATATGAACGATTTCACCGAGATACTGCGCTTCGGACATGAGTTCCAGTCACAGATGAATCCGCAGGCAGGGTTCGCGAATGCATCGGAGATAATAAACTCGCGTGATTACAAGGTCATGAGCAATATCGACGTGATACTGAGCCGCGCCATTGCCGAGAAAAATTTCCGGATGTACTACCAGCCGATATATTCCGTGGAGCAGGGCAGGTTTGTGTCCGCGGAGGCGCTTATCCGCCTTATAGACAAGGAATACGGGTTCATACCGCCTTCGCTGTTCATTCCGGCAGCGGAGAAGCGGGGAGTTATCTTCCCGATCGGGGATTTTGTCCTCGAAGATGTTCACAGGTTCATATCCGGGCAGGATTTTGATAAGCTCGGGCTTGAATACATCGAGATAAACCTTTCCGTCGCCCAGTGTATGCAGGAGGAGCTCCCGGAGAAGCTCGCGTTCCTCAGCGACAAGTACGGTGTCCCGCCCGACAGGATAAACCTTGAGATCACGGAGACGACATACGGTGATATAGGAAGTGTTATGGAGATCAACCTTGAGGCGCTGTCCGGTATCGGTTACACGTTCTCGCTCGACGATTACGGGACAGGATACTCCAATATGCAGAGGGTGTCAAAGCTCCCGCTGAAGATGATAAAGCTGGACAAGAGCCTTGTGGACGATATGTGCTCGGACGAGGGGCTTACTATAATGCGCAATACCGTGAAGATGATGCGTGACATTGACAAGGAGCTTGTCGCCGAGGGAGTCGAGACAAAGGAAAATCTCGAAAGCCTCAGCCGGATGGGCTGTCACTTCATTCAGGGGTATTACTTCTCCAAGCCGCTCCCGGAGGACGAGTTCATCATGTTTATCCGCGAGCATAACAAAGTTGACGCCTGATGTGCTCAGATAAGCTTTCCGAGCTCGCTGTCGAAGTCGTCGAGCAGCAGCCGCAGCGCCGTGAAGCTCATCAGTGTGTAGTCGTCCGTTCCGAGCTTCTTCACCGGCATTTCAAGCGGCTGTATCTCCCGCCCGGAGAGCGCTTTCAGTGATCGGTTGAGGGATATCACGAGTGTATCGTCGCTCTCGCTGCTGAACGAAACGGTAGAGGTGGGGGAGAGCCCGCAGTCCACGACGTAGACCCCGCTCCGGCTTGCGGCTCTGAGCTGCGACGGGTCATGTGAGCTTATCACCGCGGTGCAGTCCGGAGGAAGGTCTTCCGGGAGCACCGCGTTTTTCTTTGCTACCACGATCGGCTCCGTTAAACCTGCAATTATCGGTGCCGCGCTGTCGATCACGGTAAGCTCGTAGCCGATACCTGTTCCGGTGATCTCGTTGCCCTTGATGTAGAGGATACTGTATGTCTCGGAAAGCTTGTGCTTTATCAGGCGTTCGAGCGCGGTGTCGTTACTGTCTCCGATAATAATGATCTCGGTCATTGCAAACACTCCTTTACTTTTAACCTAAGTATGAGCATAAAAACTAAAAAATATCCCCGGAAACACCGTGTTTCCGGGGATATATCTGTTATAGACAGCATTGTTCAGCTTCAAAAAATTCCGCT
>JAFZOA010000620.1 GCA_017550775.1 Ruminiclostridium sp.
CCCGCCGCATGCGCTCCCCTCCCTTCGGCAATATTTACAATATTGTATCACAAAACTCGCTCGAGTTCAAAGTTTTGTAATAATTTGTTCCTCGTGCTGAAGTGAAAAGGTTGCTTCCAGTACCGAGGGCAGCATCTGGAAGTAAGTCCTACATGAGAATCCAGTTTTACAGGCATGGAAACAAGTCTTACAGATGCCTGAAATAAAGCGATTTTTGTTGGGTAGGTTCATTCGCATACAGCGGTTGAAACTAATCAACAAAAGTTACATTTCGCAACAAATGAAGAGACGGCAGCGGGGTCGCTCGTTGCCGTCATTTCGTTCGTGTTTTCTGGAAACGATGATGCCATGTTTCAGGGTTTCATCGCAAATGAGCCTTTATTTCAGCTGTGGATAAACCACCGCCCCCAAATAGGGTGGCGGTTCTCTCCCTGTTAACCGGATGAAAAATGCGCTCGTCTGTTGGACAGTATAGAATTATGGCTGATACCTGGCAGCAGCGAAACAGCCCTGTTAACAGGTCGCTTTTGAGGGTAAAATGACACCGGAATGCGACAGTTCCGGCAAGCATCACTCCGATACCGCTTCCGGAATAATCGGGAGAACATCAGCGTGTTCAGGTGACCTCTGAAACATACGGATCCGGGACGAAGATCTGAGTACATCAGGCCTGATGTACCCGTATATTTGTTATTGCGACCTGATCGCCGGTGATTGCGGCATATACCGGCTGACTCATGTCGGATAACACAGCCGTGTTTCTTATGGATACGCCGGCATTTTCGGTTATTACGGTAATTTTATTGTCCTCGACGGTAAATCTTACCTCTGTGTCGTAGCCCTCCTGATTGTATTTCATCCACGCGTCCCAGTTCCCGAAAGCCTCGGTCTGCTTGACATCTGTTACGGCAGTGCAGCTTGCATCATGCTCCCAGCACTCGCCGTCAAACCTTGTAAGCATAAGGTCGCGGGCGTTTTTTCCGTTTACTTTGCCGTCGTCCGAAGCGTAAAGGATTATGAAAGGACAATGATATACAAGTCTTGCGGTAGGCAGGCATTTTGCATGGAACGTGATTGTCAGACCGTCCCTGACCGGTACTCCCGCGCTGTGCGCTTTGCGGTAGCCGTCGATCTGTATATTCGGCACATCGCCTGTCGGAGCATCTTTGATATAGCTTATCTTTTCTGCAATTCTCGGGATAAAGTCGTCGGGACACGTTTCCTCCGCTTTGACGGATCTGAGATTGCTTATGCGGCAATGCTCGCCTGTCAGAGCGATATACATAAACCTTGAACTGTCGGGAAGCGCGACGATGATCTCTGCTGTCTGTGCTTTGCCTGCTATCCGGATAAGGGCGTGATCGTCTATCCTTACAGCTTCTATCTTATATTCGCCGTTATGCTTTATATCATCGGCTCCGGTGTTTTCGACCTTTGACTTCATCTTTCTTGCGCCGCCGGTCACGGTTCGCCCGTCAAACCAGATCTCACCGTATTCCAGATAAAGATAGTCTTTTATTTCTTTTTCATCGGTATGTACTTTTCCGTCGAGCGCGTCAAACAGAATCAATGACGGTATCGGAGCGATCCCCGTGGCTTCGTCGTCGGAGCTTATCGACATACGGATAGTCGTCATAGACGAGGATATGTGTATTCCGGCGGAGACGGCTTCTCTGTAAGCACCTGTGGTAAGAATCCCGTTGATGTCTGATTCATCGGCTTTCGCTCTTTCTTTCATCTGATATTCGGTATCAACATCTATCATGTGTACCATAAGTCTTGCATATACGGGATCAAACTGCGTGCCGGAACCCTTGACTATCTGCTCGCGCACCTTATCCTGCGGTATCGGGTCACGGTAGCTTCGTATTGAGGTCATAGCGTCATAAGCGTCCGCCACGGAGATTATTCTTGCTATCTCGGGTATTTCATCACCTTTTAATCCCTCCGGATAACCCTTTCCGTCATAGCGCTCGTGGTGATAGCGCGCACCGATCGAGAGCCACGGGGATTCCTTGATGACGGACAGTATCTCACCGCCCTTAACGGGGTGCTGCTTGATCTGCTCGAATTCCTCGTCAGTCAGTCTGCTCTTCTTCTGGAGAATCTCAATGGGCACACCGATCTTGCC
>JAFZOA010000621.1 GCA_017550775.1 Ruminiclostridium sp.
GCCTTGAACTCACCAATGCCCAAAGAGCGAAGAAAGGGCTCAAAGCTCTGAAAATGAACAAAACTCTCTGCGACTGCGCACTTCTCAGAGCTAAGGAACTCTCGACGAACTACGACAACGGACATACCCGTCCCAACGGAAAGCGCTGGGTGACTACACTCGATGCTGCGGGATATGTTTATCAGTACGCCTCGGAGAACTACGGAAAGCTTGACCGTACAGGGGTGAATCCCGAGTTGATAATGGAACTCTGGATGAATTCCGAACACCACCGTGCCGCAATTCTCAACGAGCTTGGCTCGGACATCGGAATGGGCTTTTATCAGGTCGACGGGTACTGCTACTGGATACAGATATTCGCCGAGAAGATGTGACGATCATATCAAAGGAAGGTTTTAAAAATGGCATTTGAAGCGTTATCAGGATTTATGCTCCCGGTAAGTCAGAACGACCGGACATTTATATTCGGTGACTATTTCGCTGTATTTGACGATGACACGGACGTACCCAATGTTTATGAATGGAAATCGGTAAAAGGGTATGCCGAAACAGCCGACGCGTTCACTATCTCCTTCGAGAGGGAAGAATACGTTATCCCGAAGAACGCTTTTATTGACCATATGCAGATCATTCATTTCCGTACCATAGTGGAGGGTATGCTTTCCGGCGTCAAAGACGTTGAAATCAAGATAAGGGACAGGGTAATACCGCCAAAATACGACTACACAAACGCAGATCTTTCCACAAGCGTATTTACCGCTACCGGTGTTTATGCGGAAAAGGAGATCAACACCGGAAGCGTTTCTCACATTTACAGCAAGATAAGAGTTCCGATATGGCTTATCGCCGCTTTATCGGGGGTGCTTATGTTCTTTGCGATGTGGGGAGTAGGGAAGAAGCTTGAGGAAAACTATATCTTCTATCTTGTTATCTCGTTTTTCATAGGGCTAGGAGTCGGCGTTGTGATATATCTGATACTCTGCATTGTTGCAAGGTACCGTTATTCCGGCTTTCTTAAACGTGACGTTTCTACCGTCGAGAACATCGTATTCATTGTTGCGCCCGACGGCTTCGGTGCTATCGAACAGTGCATCTACTGCGGAAAAGAGCTTATTCCCTGGTCGTTCGCAAAGTACTTCTATGAGACAAAATATTCAATATCTATCGTCTGCCGTGACAAGTCGGTCTGCTGTATACCGAAGCATATCTTCCAGAAAAACGTTCAGAGCGATCTTGTGGAGTATATCGCGGCTCGCGTATCACAGGACTGATATCGCATTGAGTGAAAGGATAACAAAACGGTATGAAAACAAATGTTTCCATTGAATCAATGAAGGGCGCGCTGGGTGAGTTCCTTCTTGCGAGCGTTACTTCAAGCGACGGCATAATCGGTATCTGTGATACGTCGGTCAAGAGCGGTATATGCAGAAAGACGCTTTATGCCGGTTCGGAAAGCCTTGTGAACATTCAGTACAGAGAAAACAATATCGACTCGAACCGCATTATATGGCAGACATCTTCTATTGACAAGGCAAAGGGAATACTCGGTTCAAGACTCATGAAATCCTGCGACAACTATTTCAGCGGCGCAGCTCCGCTTACCAAGGCAATTCTTCCCGTGTTGGAGCTGCTTGCCAATGGTCTTTATGTTGTTCATGTCGGCAAAGTATATCCCACAGACGGAGCAGGAAACTTCTTCTGGGACGCGTTCACCATAAAGCATGAGATAATGGGCTCGGCGCCTTACAATCCGCTCATAGGTAACGAAAAATGCTTTTCACCTCCGTTTATTGTCCCTACACAGTCATTCTCCGGGTATACCGAGTCGGCTGTCGGAGCGGCTGCGGAAAAGCTTGTATCCGGAAAGAAGCTCGGAGGCATAGCGTTCCACATTTCCGGTATGTTCTCCGCGCTGCTTGAAGGCCATGTGAACGCGGCGGCGTGCATAGCGAACAGCTATGACTTCAACTGTATTATCATCGAGCCGCTGAACAAGGTTATTTACGGCACTCCCGGCGGGGTGGACGAGAACAAGATAGTTGCGCTTTCCTGTCCGTTCGTGAACATCTCGTTTGAAAACATTTCCCGCAAGATGCTCGAAAACTTCCTTATAAACCGCAGTGTCACCATTCCGAGAGACTATGACGAGATAAAATGGAAAGCTGATAAGATGCTGAGCAACGGTGTTCTTTCGAGAAAGGTATCCGCGGTCATCGACAGAAATGTCGAAGGATATCCCGATGCAGAGATGATGGCTTCTGCGTTTGCGATAAGCGATCTTACCGACAATGACCTGAATGTTCTTCTCAGCGGCTCCACAACAGATGACGAAGGAAATGTCGTGATCTCTCAGAACTATTACGAGAGTATAACCTATGCTATCAACTATCTTCAGCTCAAGGATAAGCGCCGGTTCATAGAGTTTGCCGGAGCGATACTGAAAAACCCGGATCTTTCGGCAGCTTACGGCTATGTAGCAAACCGTCTGAAATACATTATGGACGCGAAGGTAAACGAGATCTTCAGGTATATCTCCGAGTCCGAGGATCAGAACTATAACTCTCTGAAATCCATTGCCGAGAAATATTCGCAGATGTACGGCGACTATACCGAGGGAACAGTCAAGCGCTTCCTCAATACTAATGTTGCTGCAGCTCAGGCTTCTTCTTCGTCTTCAAGAACGCAGCCGGCATCGTTTGCCGGTCTCGGAGGCCTGACCGGAGCACGTTCCGCAGCGGACGCATTGATAGATTTTGCTACGGAAAGACGCGGAGCAGCACCTCCTTCAAGAGGCGGAGACCCGTCGCTGTCCTCACTCGAACTTGCAAAACAGATGAAATAAAAATGAATACAGCCCGGATCACTGTTTCCGGGCTGTATTTTTGATAACGGCAAGACTGATCTGTTTTCACTGTTTAAGACTGCGCACCACATTCACCACATCGTCATAGATCGCAAGATCGGCTGAACTGTCGTATGAAGTTGAGCTCTTGTTCAGGAGCACAAGGTTTTTCCCGCGGAAATATCTGACATAGGAGGCCGCGGGGTAGACTATGAGCGAAGTACCGATGATGATTAGTGTCTCTGCTTCGGAGATCTTTTCTATCGCGCGATAGGGAGCGGTTTCATCGAGAGGCTCCTCATAAAGCACAACATCCGGCTTTACGATACCTCCGCAGCTGCATCTCGGAATACCGGGGCTGTTCTTGACATACGCCATGTCATAGAATTTGCGGCATTCCATGCAGTAGTTACGGTGAACGCTTCCGTGAAGCTCTATGACCTCGGTGCTTCCTGCCGCCTGATGCAGACCGTCTATGTTCTGTGTAACGACGCTTACCTGCTTGCCCTGTTTTTCGAGCTCTGCAAAGTAGATGTGCGCGTCATTGGGTTTTGCGTCGGGATAAAGCATTTTATCCTTGTAGAACTCAAAGAAAAGCTCCGGTTCACGCATAAAAACCGTATGGGATATTATCTGCTCGGGCGTGTACTTATTCCCGGTCTTTTCATTGTAGATACCGTCGGCGGAGCGGAAATCCGGTATTCCGGACGGACAGCTTATACCGGCTCCGGTAAATACGCAGATTTTAACAGTGCTTTCGATCATCTTTCTTAGTTGTTCGATCTTTTCTTCGTAAGCGCTCATTATTGACCTCCAAAAAGTATTATATTATCCGTCGGGGAAGGGGATAAGCTTTAAACAAAATGGACTGCATTTTTCGGTGCAGTCCATTGTTTTATTCAATTGTTAATTTCAGATATCAACTTAACTTTCCATTGGAGTAATTACCTTTCGTATATTATTTGATATGCGCGGTAATCTTCATTTTAACCACATCCGCTCCAATTTATATTAATTTATATCAAGCCATTCGGCGTTAGGTCAACTGCTACAGTTGTAATCTATACAGTTGAAAGATATTATCTCAGTATCACCGGATGCCGATAAACGCTTCATTAAGCAAAGTGCTTTACTGTGACTCACATTCCGCATTCAACATCATTCATGACCGTCTCATAACCGGCTGCGGAAGAAATATCAACCAATCAACCTGCATCTAAGGGCAAGTCCTTAACGGATACCGAAATATTCTGTTGTGTGATCTCTACGTCCATGGGACTCGCTTCCTTTCCGGTTGGATTTACATTGCACTTATAACGGTCTGCAACGCATTTCAGATTCGCTTAAAACTTACTGTATAGATCATCAGCAGGGAAGTACGTATCAAGCTTTGATCTGAGAACCTTGGGGAAAGACAACCACCGTCTTCTGACGATCCTGTTAGCTTTTAAGCTTTTCTACTGCTTTATCTTTCCTTGAATATAATATAACACATTTCAAGCAAAAAGTCAATAGTTTTTTATTAGTGATTTTGTATAATATTATCAACCCTAATATGTTCAAATTATCAGAACTGTCGATTTGCGTCGTTATTTTTCATAAAAATATCTTGACAAATGGCGTAATTCATAGTATAATAATACCCGAAAGAACTGCGGACGGAGGTGCTTGAAAATGCCTGACAACGAAAACCTTAAAATAAACATTTCCGGAAGCAGCCCGGAGGATATACTTTCCGAGGAAGAGGATCTTATCATCGAGCTCGAAGGTGACCGCTACGAGATCATTGATACCGTAACGATCGACGACCACATCTATGTGGCGCTGCTCCCGCTCGGCGAAGATGATGATTACGAGGAAGACGCGGAATTCACGATCCTCGAAATGACGGACGACCCGGATGACGAGGAAAACTGTATCCTGCGCACTGTTGATGACGAAGAGCTTTACGTCCGTATCGGCGACGCTTTCCTTGAGCGCTTTGCCGAGTTCGACGACGAAGAAGACGCTTGAACCGGAGATTGCTTTTTACTGCCGCGTTCGGGTTAGCATGGATATTATGATCCAACACATTTTAAAAGGGATTTCTCCACGACAGGGGATTGCAGACCTCCCGTACTGCGGAAGAAGGGAGCGTGAAACTGTCGGGCGATCTTACCCACCCTGCTGAGTGCGGGTTTTCATTTTCCATGTGCGGCGCGGCGGTTAAATAAAGGGCTTTCGGGCGACCGAGAGCCCTTTACTTTTATATAACGGAGGAAATATGGTAAAGAAAATATGTTTCGTATGTCATGGAAATATCTGTCGTTCACCTATGGCGGAGTTCTGGTTCAAAGATCTGCTGAAAAAGCTCGGCGAACAGGATAACTACATCGTGGAATCCCGCGCCACAAGCACAGAGGAAATAGGGAATCCGCCGCATCACGGCACAATGCGAAAGCTCGCTCAGTACGGCATAGTTCCGCGAAACAAATACGCAGAACAGTTAAAGCATTCCGACTACGACAAGTACGACCTCATCATAGGCATGGACGACGCGAACATACGGAACATTCTCCGTATTACCGGCGGTGACCGCTTGAACAAGGTAAAAAAGCTCCCGGAGTTTGCCGGTAAGGACAAAAGCATCGCAGACCCGTGGTACACCGGCAACTTCGAGGAGACCTTCGAGGACGTGAGGGAAGGCTGCGACGGGCTGCTTGAATATCTCGGGATAACAGATAAAAGATAAAGAATTTTCGCGAATTGAAAATAGTTATTGACAATAATAGACAAATGGATTATAATATTAATATGGATTATTGTTAATAAATGCAACAAAGGAGGAAAGAAACATGGCAAAGTTAAAGGTCGGTATACTCACGAGCGGCGGAGACTGTCCGGGTCTCAATGCAACTATCAGAGGCGCAGCCAAAGGCTGCTATCAGCTTTTCGGCGAGGACAAGGTGGATATAATCGGTATCCATAACGGCTACTACGGGCTTATCCACAACGACTGCGAGAAGATGTCGCCGTATGACTTCGCGGGCATACTGACACGCGGCGGTACTATCCTCGGCACAAAGCGCACACCCTACAAGATGATGCAGGTCGTTGAGGAGGACAACATCGACAAGGTCTCCGAAATGAAGAAGACATATAAAGCGCAGAAGCTCGACTGTCTTCTGACGCTCGGAGGAAACGGCACCCACAAGACCGCGAACCTGCTGTCGGAAATGGGTCTCAATGTCATAGGTCTTCCCAAGACGATAGATAACGATATCTGGGGTACCGACGTTACATTCGGATTTCATACCGCAGTTGATATCGCGACCGACGTTATCGACCGCATACACACCACCGCCGACTCCCACGGCCGTGTAATGGTAGTCGAGATCATGGGAAACAAGGCGGGCTGGCTCACGCTTTATTCCGGCATCGCAGGTGGTGCGGATATCGTGCTCATACCCGAAATACCTTATGATATCAAGAGTGTCGCAAACGCAGTCAAGAAGAGAGGAGAAGCGGGCAAGACCTTCTCTATCATCGCGGTAGCCGAGGGCGCTATGGACAAGGAAGAAGCCGAGATGAAGAAGAAGCTCCGCATGAAGGCAAGAGCCGAGCAGGGATATAACACCGCGACCCTGCGCATCACCAAGGAGATCGAGGAACTCACCGGTTATGAGACACGCGCGGTAGTCCCCGGACACATGCTCAGAGGCGGAAGTCCGTCCGCTTACGACCGTGTTCTCGCTACCAAGTTCGGAGTAAGAGCCGCCGGACTTATCAAGAGCGGGAAGTTCGGATATACCGTGGCAATGGTGGACGGAAAGATAACAGAGAACAAGCTTTCCGACGTTGCGATGAAGACGAAGTTCGTATTGCCCGACGACGAGC
>JAFZOA010000622.1 GCA_017550775.1 Ruminiclostridium sp.
CCGCCGCAGCAGCGCGCCTGTCGGAGTAGATCATAGCGAGGTCGTTTTTCTTGTTGGTGGGAAGCGCGTTGTTCGCCGCCTGGGACTTCTCCTCGGTCTCGGTGAGCGCCTTGTGAGCGAGTCCGCAGTGTATGCCGTTAGCCTTCCAGCCCTTCGAGGCGCAGACGCCGCCGTCCACGAAGTTGTTTATGTCGGAGCTTACCAGCCCTATCCCGAGGTCTCCGGTAAGCTTGCTGAGCTTTTCCGCGTTCAAAATTACATTCATATCTGAATCTCCTTAATAATTATATTCTTCGTTTACGGTAAATTATTGATTCACACAAGTCCCGTGGTCTCGTCAATGCCCATCATTATGTTGAGACACTGGACCGCCGCACCGCTTGCACCCTTGCCTAAGTTGTCGAGCCGCGACACGATCAGCAGGCGGGATTCGTTGCCGCTCACGATGATCTCCATATTGTTGGTGTTTTCGAGTGTATTTGCGCCGATGAAGCCGTCCGGGAGCACATCCTTGCCGTCGAGCTCGGCGACCTTAACGAAGTTTGAGCCCTTGTAGTGCTCCGCGAACATTTCTCTCACGTCCGCAGGAGTTACCTTCTTCGCGAGCAGCCGGGTGTGCAGGGGCAGGGAAACGGTCATACCGGCGAAGTAGTCGCAGACGTAGGGGTTGAACGTCGGCTCATAGTCGAGACCAGGTATCACGCGCATTTCGGGGAGGTGCTTGTGCTGCTGTGTGAGGGCGTACTGGCGGGGCGTGTCGAACTCCTTCGCGCGGTCGGGGGATTCATACTGAGAAATGCCTTTCTTGCCGGCTCCGCTGTATCCGGAGACTGCATGTACCGACACGGGGTAGTCCGTGGGGAGTATGCCACTCTTTACCAGCGGGTACGCCATGGAAATAAACCCGCTCGCATAGCAGCCGGGAACTGCGACGCGCTTTGAGGTGCGTATCTTTTCACGGTGTTCGGGTGAAAGCTCGGGGAACCCGTAAGCCCAGTCGGGATTTGTCCTGTGCGCGGTAGAGGCATCGATAATGCGGGTATGATCGTTTTCAATCAGAGACACCGCTTCTTTTGCCGCAGCGTCGGGAAGACAAAGGATAGTGAAGTCGGAAGCGTTGATGAACTTCCGGCGCTCGTCGGTGTTCTTGCGGAGCTCGTCGGAGATGCGCAGAAGCTCGATGTCAGTCCTGTCTTTGAGGCGCTCGATGATTTTGAGGCCGGTAGTGCCTTCCTGTCCGTCAATGAATATCTTTGTCATGGTGTTGTCCTTCCTTTATATCTGAGAATGTATTATTATCCTGTTTTGAGATACCGTATCGTCCTATCGCGATAAACACTAATACCGTAGATACCACAATAAACGGTGATGATACCATGCCGATAAACGTTTTGAGGGTATTGTAAGCCGCAAGCTGTCCGGCTCCTGCAAATCTTCCTGTGAGGATCGTGGCAAAGATGTCTACGAGGGGCATTACAACGCCTGTAATACAGTATATAACGACCATAACTATGCCGGCGAGCTTTCTTGAAGTACCTTTATAAAGTAGCATTGTCATCAGGAACACTATGAACATCACCATTATGATGATGTGAGAAACAACGGTGAACGGGAAAACCGTTTCGTTAAGAAACGAGCCCTGCATTGTCTTATATACATCGTTCTGGAAGATGACACTCAGCAGATCGGCTGCAACAGCGATACCGTGCACTATAACTCCGGCTGTCATCGGAGCTTTTATTTCCTTTGTGATTTCCTGTCCCATTCACTCTTCACTCTTCTCTTTTTCCGTGTAGAACTGGCTCATGC
>JAFZOA010000623.1 GCA_017550775.1 Ruminiclostridium sp.
CACGTCCGCCACAGTGTAGGTGTCGAACTCTGCGACATCGTTGAGCTTTGCGCGATAAAGCCCCTGGACCAGCACGCGGGTCACCTTGTCGGGGGTTTTGAGTATCTGTCTTATCTCCGCAACGACGCCTACTCCGAAGAGGTCTTCCTTGTGGGGATCCTCGTTGTCGTATTCCATCTGCGTAACGAGAAAGATATGCTTGTCTGTGAGGCTCGCTGTCTTGACAGCCTCAACGAACTTCGGCTTTGTCACGTCGAAGTTGAGCACCATACCCGGGAAAACCACAAGTCCTCTCATGGTCAGCATCGGGAGTTTATGTTTTACCGCTGACGGCATATTTATCATCCTTTCGGTCTTTGTTCATACCGCTTTTGTTTCCGGCTATGTCACAGTGTACGGAGTACCGTCTGACGTGCCGGAACTGTGTTATATGCGTAAATACTATTATACAGTATTGTGCGTGTAAATGCAATAGTTTTTTTCTGAAAAATAATTGAAATTCCCCCGCAAAATGCCGCTTGTGCATATTTGTGAGAATTGCGAACGTCGCGCCTGCTATATTGTTATGTACGGGCGGAGCTTATCAAGCAGCTTTTCTCCTATCCCGTTGACCTTCACCAGCTCGTCGATACTCAGGAACCCGCCATATTCCTCGCGGTATTCCACGATCTTAACTGCTGTGACCTCGCCGATGCCGTTGAGGGAGGTAAGCTCATCGGGGGAAGCGGTGTTGATGTTGACCCTCTCGGAGAGGGGAATAATGTCCGCTTCGTGAGTCATGGGAGTTACGGTAACATACGCGTCCTGCTCTTTTACGGTGGTAAGGACGTATATGACCGCACAAGCCGCGAGATACAGGGTAGCAGCGGCGCAGAATATTAGTGTGAAGCGTTTAGGTTTTCCGCCGGTTTCAGATTTGTTCGCATCGCCGTTCATATATCCGCCCCCGTTTTCGTCTGACAGTGTGCTCTCCGCAGTTAAGAGAGGAAAACTTCACTTGAACCATTATACCACATTTTCCGGTCGGGTGCAACTTTTTATTGAAAATATCTAAATTTTTGAATGCAAATTTGGAAGAATGTGCATTGTGTAAACGTTTACTTTGTGGTATAATAGGGAAAACACCGGAAAAGATGTTCTGTCATGTCGGGTACATGATCCGGGACAAAACACTGTAATACCAAAAAAGCGGCCTGCTGACCGCGAAAGGGGAATAACCTATGCCAAATCCTTACCTTCCGCTCTGGGAGTACATTCCCGACGGAGAGCCGAGAGTCTTCGGCGACAGACTGTACGTTTACGGCTCACACGACCGCCACGGCTGCGACAAGTTCTGCGACTACCGGCTGAAAGTATGGTCCGCACCGCTCAGCGACCTTAACAACTGGGTATGTCACGGTACCGCGTTTGCTACCCGCGATCTCAGGGAGCACCCGGCGGACGTTGACTGGACGGACAATGAGCTGTACGCGCCGGACGTTGTGGAGAAGGACGGGAAGTACTATCTCTATGCCTACATCGTCGGTGCGAAGGGCTGTGTTGCTGTGAGCGACAGACCGGAAGGCCCGTTCACTCTCCTCTCGAAATATGAATACAACATCGAAAAGCACTACGACGACGGCACGTTTATAGACCCCGGTGTCCTGGTGGACGACGACGGACGGGTGTATGTTTACTGCGGCTATCTCGGCTCGTATATGGCGGAGCTGGACGGGAACGATATGCACACGGTCATTGACGGCACATACAAGCTTGACATTATCCCCACCGCCGAGCCGCACTGCTTCTTTGAGGCGTGCTCGCCGCGCAAGATAAACGGGCGGTATTACCTCATCTACTCCCCGAAGAAGGGGAGCTGTCTTGACTACGCGATAAGCGACTCACCCACGGGACCCTTTGAGTACAAGGGGACGATAGTTGACAACTCTGTTGACTACCCGGGCGGAAACGACCACGGCTCGGTGATGCAGGTGAACGGACAGTGGTACATCTTCTACCACCGCATGACCAACGGAACTATCATGTCCCGGCGCGGCTGCGTCGAGCGGATAGAGATCCTCCCCGACGGGACGATACCGCAGGTTGAGATGACATCCCTCGGCTTCGAGGAGAGCCTTGACCCGTTCAGAGTCACAAAGGCGGACACTGCCTGCGTGCTGAAAGGCGGTTGCTTCATAACCGAGCTGAACATCTTCGAGCGGGTCATCACCGGTATAACGGACGGAGCGGTAATGGGCTGGAAGTATTACGACTTCGGGAACGACCCCGATCCTTACTCGCTGAAGCTGAAGCTTCGCGGCACAGGTTGCCGTGGGAAGATACTCATATATCTCGACAGCGACGAGGGCGAGCCTGTCGGCACGGCGGATATCACCGAAAACGGCGGGATAGTCTCCGTACAGCTCCCCGCGATAAACGGCAGGCACGCTGTCTATCTGAAAGCCGCGGCCGGATATGAGGGCTGGGCGGCGGATATGTTTAAGGGAAGACATCTTTTCAAGCTGGAAGAATTTGTGTTTGTACGCTGAATCAAGCGCTGTAGTACATAGGCTCCGGTCGTTTAAAACAGAAAATCACCGCTTTTGCTTGCATTTTCATTTGATATATGATATAATCATACAGAAGGGTCCAAGCTTTACCGGCATGAACTTTTTGCAAGGGTATCGTTCCATGCCGGATCAATAATATCAGGATCCGAAGGGAGTAATATTATGTCAACGAAGATCGGAATAACAGCGATAATCATTTCACTTGTGAGCTTGTGCTGCTCTGTAGTATGCCTTGTTTTTGCGCTTACCGCGAACAATAATACTGCTCAGAATAACACCGCTCCGAAAGAGGAAGAGTACAGCAAACAGTATGTCATGTATGTCGG
>JAFZOA010000624.1 GCA_017550775.1 Ruminiclostridium sp.
CATACGCGGGTGCAGGTTCTGTCAGGCGGGGTACTTCTACCGCCCGTTCCGCGAGAAGTCGGTCGATACCATTAAAAGAGAGACTGTCTCTGTATGTGAGACCACGGGGTACGACGAGGTCTCGCTCACCTCGCTCAGCACCAGCGACCACAGCGAGATAGAGCGTATGCTCGCCTGTCTCGCGGACTACAGCGACGCTGCAAGGGTGAACCTGTCGCTCCCGTCCATGAGGATAGACCGGTTCAGCGAGGAGCTTCTCGACCGGATAAAGAGCGTCCGCAAGAGCGGACTTACCTTCGCGCCGGAAGCCGGGACCCAGCGCCTTCGCGACGTGATAAACAAGAACATAACCGAGGAGAACATCATGAACGGGTGCCGGATAGCGTTCGAGGGCGGCTATACGGCGGTAAAGCTGTACTTCATGCTCGGGCTCCCCACCGAAACCCTGGAAGACATAGAAGGTATAGCGGAGCTCTGTCAGCGCATCATCGACCTGTACTACTCGCTCCCGACCCGCCAGAAGGGCAAGGGGATAAAGATCTCGGTCTCGCTCTCGACCTTCATTCCGAAACCGTTCACCCCGTTCCAGTTCGAGCCCCAACCCACCGAGGACGTGATACGCGAGCGCCAGAAGCACCTCATGGAGGTCGTCAACGTCAAGAAGGTGCAGGTAAGCCGCTCGCATTTCGACGTTACCCACCTCGAAGCCGCCCTCGCGAGAGGGGACAGGCGGCTCTCGTCGGTTATCTATGCCGCGTGGAAGAAGGGCTGTAAGCTCGACGGCTGGACGGAATACTATCAGTACGACAAGTGGATGGAGGCGTTCCGGGATTGCGGCATCGACCCGTCGTTTTATGTCAACCGCCGCCGTGAGTACGACGAGGTGCTCCCGTGGGATCACATGGATCTGCTCATCACGAAGGACTTCTTTGTCCGCGAGAACAAAAAGGCGCATGAGGCGCAGACAACGCCGAACTGTCGTGAAAAATGCGCGGGCTGCGGCGTAAACGTCTGCACCGGAAAAGCCTGCTTCTGATAAGTCCGCAAAGCGGACTTATCAGTTTACAGTTTACAGTTTACAGTTGTTGTGTCCGCTTCGCGGACATTTCAAATCAATAGTTTACAGCCGGATTAAAACCGTCGCCGCAGGCGACACCAAAACTGTACACTGTACACTGTACACTGTAAACTGTAAACTGAAAAGGTGACCGTTATGGGAGAGTTTTTTGATTGGCTGTTCAATTCGGAGGAGCTGGACACGATAGTCGGACTTACGCTTATCTTCGGGATAGGGCTTTATCTGTACGGTATGAACTGGTGTTGCCTGCTGTATAACAACATCCCGAAGCTCAACCCCAAGGGTAGGTTCGTGTCTATGGTGCCGCCGCTCGGAGGGCTTCTCATCGCGATAGGGATACTGCTCGTCGGCGGGGGCTGGTGGGCGCTTGTCGGGCTTACCGACCCGTTTATAGGGGCGCTTATATGGGCGATACTGTCCGGGCGGTTCGGGGAACCGAAAAAGACGGATAAAAGCGGAGCGGACGAAAATGACGATGAATGAAAAGAGCGTTTCGGACAAGCGCGGAGGAGTATGAATGGCGGATTTTATTGACTGGCTGTTTAACGGCAATGATATCGGTCACATGATTTTTGTGATAATTATCGGACTGCTGGGACTTATAATGTATGTGAAAAACTGGATGAAGTTCATATTCAAGATAAGCCCGGAGGGAGAAGGTATGCATTTGTCGCTGCCTTTCGGCGGTCTGCTGATCGCCGCGGCGATACTGATGACCGGCGGGGGATGGTGGGCGCTTGTCGGGCTTACCGACGC
>JAFZOA010000625.1 GCA_017550775.1 Ruminiclostridium sp.
ACTCTGATCGTAATACGACAGCCAGAAATAACCTGTACCGGCATTTCCCCAGGTTGATACGATCTCACCGTTTTCATCGGTCACTGATGTTCCCCAGCTGTTCTTTACGAGGAAAGCTCCGTTGCCGCCTATAGTGCCTTTGGGGTCATTGAAGTATTCCTTCGGGAAGTTATCATCGTAGCCGACAACGCACACGGCGTGATTTGCTGATATCACTTTGTTTACAGATTTTTTGTCGGATGGGTCATACTCTTTATCGTATGTGTAATGTGCCCAGTATTCCGCAAGCTGATCGCTGGTCTTGTTTCCGTCCTTATCCACGAAGTTGATGAATGAGTCTTCGGAAAGCCCCTGACCCGGTCTTGACTGATCGGCGCGGAATGCTATAGAGACAGCCCTGCCGTTACAGAGTTCTGACTTTATGGCATCAACACCTGTCTGATTGAAGACATAGCCGCCTTCATCATCAATAAGTGCCGGAGTGGGCAGCATATTACCGTCTTTCAGAGTATAAAGAGAGAGAAAACGGTTGCTCTCATCGAGCGTCCAGTCGCCATTGGAAGAAGTTTCCGCTACGGTAAACTTCTTCACTGCGCCGCCTGTATAATCGGGGATGACCTTTGTCCCTGTTATATAGCTGTTGTAAACTGTGGCCGCGGTTTTGTAGTCAGTCTCTTCATAGCCCTTTGCCGTCCATTCGTCCTTGATGTCATCAACAGAGAGCGCATCTCCGAAATAATTAGTGAGCTTTAACAGATCTTCTGTTATCGTTCCGTCCTCACATATCTCGTAAGAGATGACCCTTTTCATGAGATACTCCGTATCTGTGGTCTTTTCGTAAGGCACTATTGCTTCAAGTGTAGGTCCCATTCCTGCAGAATACACCATTGTGGCGTAATTCATAGCACCTCCGATGTTATATACTTTGTCAGAAACTCCGTCCGGGGAAGTCTCATAATCATACATCATGTAGTACCCCTCACCGCTCTGCGAGGAATACGTTTCGCTGTCTTCGGGAAGTGCCGTGTAAGAGAACCATGCAAGATGCTTCTCGGAAAGGTCGAACATATTGTCCACATCACTGCCGGTTTCGGCGTTGTAATCGTGACCCAGCTCGTACGCGAGACTTGTTTCCGAGGCAGCTGTCGCGCCGAAGCTCCAGCACGTCCCCCATGGATTCTGAAGCTTTACCGGAGAAACATAGTTCTTGCCGTCGACGTCTCTCAGGTCGAACTTTGACGGAAGTTCCGACACATCAACGTCAGGCATACGCCAGCTCGGATAGAAGAGTTCGTTACCATCGCGCAGCCTCTGATCTTTCACCAGATCGTTGGCGTGGATAGCATTAACGATGTCATCAGCAATAACGGTTTCCTTTGCGGCATAAGCCGATACACAGTTTGCGGCGGCCAGTATCACCGCGAGCGCACAGGAAGCGGCAGTTTTGATTTGTTTTTTCATAGGTGTCATCCTCTCTATAAAATACAAAAACACTCATGACCGCTGTTAAACAGTGGTCATGAGTGTTTCAGTTTGTGTATGACAAAAGAGCAGAGTTATCGCTGCTTGCTTGCTTTGAGCGTAGCGCACCATAGCCATTTTTGTCAAAACCTTTCTGTGAAATTTCACACAATTTTCAGATTGTGCGGTTATACATATTATATTATAGCATATTTTGAGGGATTTGTAAAGAACTATTTAAAAATAAGAAAAGCCACCTTTGTATATTTGCGAATGACATTGATGAACTTATCGGCGGCATCGGTCTGCTCTTTAAGTTTGTCTATTTCGGCTTTCAGCGTGGGCAGTTCCTTGCGGAGAGCATTCTGCTCGGCATCGTATGTCTGCTGCATCATCTCGAAGCGGATTTCGGGAATTTTACCGAGTGCGCTGTCCTCGTAGAGCTTATGCTGATTTTTCCATTTCTTCAATTGTTACACCATAACATATATAATGGTTTCATTTTCCGGCTCGCTCTTGATCCGGTCAACGCTCGAACATAAGAAAGTCAGCTGACATTTCAACAGATCGCGTTTTTGCATCACGCTCCGCTGATACTTTTCAGTATATCCATGATCTCCCGGTTGTACGGGTTGGCGTTCAGCAGCTTTTCCGGTATGATCGGATCTCCTTTTGAACCATTCTTATAAAAAGAAATTATATCGTTGATGAGAGATTCCGTATCACTTCCGAGTATGAAACGGATATCAGGCGTAAGCCCGGAAGCGTCTTCGGGCGGCAGGAACAAAGGTTTGTCCGAGTGCAGCAGGTTCGGGTATTTTTCCTCTATGAGCATAAGAAGATCAAAGTCCCTTTTCGTCACTTCCGGGTCATCGTGGACCATATACACACAGCCGATCTCCGTCTCAAGATCGATCGTTTCTGCAATGCTGTCGGTTTTCCCTGCATTCTCCACCCAGCCGGAATAATAAGATCTCATATTGAGAATGATCGGGACGATCCCGGACGAAAAAATGGTTTTGCTGCTGCCGGAATAGAAATCCTTAACGTATCCTTTTCTTATGGGGCGATATGGTTTTTCCAGAAAATCTCTGTGATAATTGCTGTCAAGCATACAATCAAGTATGACGCCTGTTTCATGATAGCCGAACACCTTGTCAAGAAATCCGCTCGGAGCGCTTCCTCCCATCACACGGCAGTTGGCTTCAATAAGTACAGGTCCCTGTTCATCTATCATATATTCGCCGTGAACCGGTCCGTCAGTAATGCCAAGCGCCCGGACAACATCAAAGGCATATCTGACAAGTTCTGTCTCCCTCTGCCCAAGCTCTGTGACAGCTTCAAGCCCTCTGTATATTATTGAACCGGAAGGCATCTGTTTTTTGTAATACCTGAACACAGACGTCAATGCCGGTACTCCGTTTCTGCTGACGGTATTGACGATGTACTCTTCTCCGAAAATACGCTCCTGCAGCATTAACCGGTTCTCTGTTTCGCCGAACATATTTTCGGCTGTCTCCTCCTGCCGGAGAGCAGCTGCCAGCTCCTCCCTGCCGCAGACAAGATGAACGCCGACGGAGGCAACACCGTGGACGTGCTTGAGGACAACATCTTGTTTTCCCGTTTTTTCAAGGAACAGAAGGCAGTCTTCCAGAGAAGATACCTCTTCACCGCGAATATATCTCAGACCGGCTTCTTTAAGGGCATCGTGCATAACGCTTTTCTGAGTCATTTTATCTATATTTGAAAACGGGTTGCCTGTCAATCCCAGATCATCTGCAAGGCGGGTACCTATGACAACGCCTTCCTCGCCGCCCGCAATTACAAGCAGAGGTTCAAGCTCACGTACTTTCTGCAAAGTTACCGCATAATCGGAATCTTCTTTTATGATCGCTATGGGATATTTTATCCTTGAATACTTGATTTTCCGCTCCTCGTCCATCAGCCTTCTTGCATAACCTTCGGGGATATACGATTCAAGTATGACCGGCTCATACCCTCTTTGCCTGATATCTTCAAGAAAGCCGAAAGCAGTTGACATCGGCTCGGCAACAACGATCCTGTTTTTCATCTTTTCTGCGCTCCTATCGTAAGACTTGTTGAATTCAAGCCATAAATATACTCATGTCTGATCTTAAACAATCCCGTCAGTATCAGCTCATTCGGCGACATTTCTCCTTCGCCCCTGTTAATGGGGAAAAACGGTTCTCCCGAACTTCTGCAGGTGAGGATATGATCATTTCCGTCCGTACTGATCAGAAAATCAACGGCAGTGCCGGCTCCGCACCGGTCAATTATATATATCCCCATCTCCTCTGCGGCAAGACATATTTTATCGCAGATACGGGGATCCAAAGAGCTGTCGGCAAGACTTTTGCCTATACACTGCCCGATATCCGCCGCATTTTCCATATTTTTTACGGAATAGCCGCTAACAGCCTTCAGCGGATATTCCTCGTCCAGAAGCAGTATGGGCGAATATCTGCCGCCGGACTTCCTTACGATCCGGTAATTGACAGCTGCTATAAAGCACAGGATAAGGATCATGCTCACCGGGAATGAAGCGATCAGCCCGCTGCCGCCTAACAGAAGATACATTACTCCCCCTACGACCGGAATGGACACAGCCTTATCCAGTATGCCGATCACCGTGGCGTACAGGCTTCTGTCGAGAGTATTGTAAATATCCCGCAGCACAAGAAGAACACAGCGTAGCGGATAATACAGAACATAAATACGGATCAGACCGCCGATAAGCTCCAACGCATCCGGATCATGAATGTTGAATACGGCACAAACACTGTCAGAAAACAAAGCGAAAGCAGCAGACAAGACAGAGCAGACAAGTACGATCATCACGGTGACGCGTTTGCTCAGGCTGCGGATCCCGTAATAATCTCCTTCCCCCTTGAGCATGGCTGCAAAGGAAGCGTTATTGTCCACGATCCCCGTCAGTGCAATTGAAATGACGGAGTCCAGCTGAGCAAACAGGGACATTGCCACAACGCCGTTCAGACCAAATGCCAGATTCATAAAATGGTTGCAGAAAACCGTCGTTACAAGGTAACCTGCCTGAACGCTGCCGGAAGGCAATCCTTTTTTCACGATCTCCTTCACACTCTGAGCGGTTTTATCAGATCTGCATAACGTTAAGGATATTTTTCCGAAACGCCAGATTAAAAGCATTGCAATAAAAACGATTATATACGAAACAAGCGTAGCTAACGCTGCGCCTTCGCAGCCCATGCCGAATACAAGAATAAAGACAATATCCAGGATAATATTAAGTACATTTACCGAAACGACAATCCCCATGGACAGAAACGGCTTCCCGACTGCCGGGAGAAAATAAGTCAGGTGCATAAGCATGATGCCCGCAGGAACAAAAAAACTAAGCACTCTTATATATACATCAAATTCCGTCCTCAATTCTTCGGGACAGCCAAAAAGATTCCCCAGGACAGAATGAAATGCCGTCAGCACCGCCAAAAGCAGAAGCCCCATCAATAAAGACAATACAGTTGATACCGTAAAGAACTGATCCGCTTTTTTCCCTTCCTTCTTTCCCAGGCTCTCCGCAAATAAAAGCGAGCCGCCGATTCCTGTGACTGTGTATATCAGAGAGACCGCAAAAACGATCGGCGTTCCGAGATTGATAATGGCAAAAGCGTCCGAACTGAGCAGATGCGAAACCACCATGCTGTCTGCAAATTCGCTCAGCGACAGTCCCACTGCGGACAGCATCGCAGGGATCATATAATGCATATATTTTTTGTTCAGGACAAAGTCTGTCCTTTTGTATTTTATATCGGTTTTATCCAATCTTTCGATCCTCGTTTCATATCAGTTTCTTTTTATTTACGGCGAGAACTTCTTTTTCTTTCCGTAAGGCTTATCGCACAAATACTGTGGGCAGATGATGAAAAAGGCGCAGACAATATGCGTTCAAAGGCATCAGCCGCTCTTTTTTCTGTATTTTCTTTCTATTCTACCACACTTCGCGTGTAAATTCAATATATCAACTGAAAAAAATCATCGCCGTCAACCCTTTTGGCAGACAGATAAAATGGATCAGTCCTGAAGTCTGTCGTTTAATTGGTTACGCGCTGATTCCGAGATTTGGTTGTGTGGTGTTGCTATAATACCTGCCTCTTTTTTGTCAATAAACCTTGATCTCCAACGGGAATCCGTAGTCATCGGGCAGACCGCTCCCCCTGTTTTTCTGTATCTGCATGACTTCAAGCATCATTTTTCCGTACTCGATCATCAGCCAGTCGTGCTCCTCTCCGACCTCCTCACCGGACTCAATGCTGCTCTGCATCAAGTCTGCAAGCCTGTCAGACGGTTCGCCCTCGGAAGCGTATACCGACCATATCCGATAGGTTGTCTTGCCGAGCGTTACATCGTTGACCTCGGCTGAACCGCTCTCCGGTTCGCTCAGAAACAGTGGCTCCTTAAGACCTGTGCTTTTTTTACAGTAAATGCTGTTGTAGTATTTAACGGCTGCCGGCTATTGACTTTTTTAAGTTTGTTGTGTATAATTGATACTGTAGGGACCCTCTAAAAACCCATTTGAGAGAAAAAGAGCTACTTGCACCGATAGCTGCGTCAAGCCTCCTCACCGTGCGCCAGCACGCTTTCGGAGCCTCTCCTTGCTCTCGGCACAATTATCTCATTTTCTCTTTTCAAAGCGGTTTTTAGAGGTGCCCTTATGTCAAACAAAATTCCTCAGAAGGCAAAGTATGAGCTTGAGAACTACTTTCAGTACATTATGTTTGAGAGGTGAGGATAATGGACGATAGAGAAGAAAAGTATTACATAGACCGTGCTACATATAAGAAAATTAAGGGGTTTAGCCGCGATCAGCTTAATTCCTTTCTTAACGACTTTTATAATTCAGCTTATGAGGAAGGTAAGAAAAGCATTGAGAAGCAGTCAATTGAGCTTGATACTGATAGCTTAAGATCTGCTCTTTCAGCGATAAAAGGGATTGGCAATAACAGGCTTAATGAAATTATGGCTGCCATTGAGGCACACCTGAAAAAAACGCAAGAACACGGAGAACAGGAAAATGACACAAACGGTTGAAAATCCAAAGTACAAAGTCGGTGACAAGGTATCTTTTGCTATTCATAGCGTAACCGTCGATGCAGTTATAGTAGGCATATTCGGCGGTGCTACATATAGTATCTATGATTGTGAGATAACAGGCGATGAACATTCTTACTATATCAAACAAAGAGAGTTGGTAGCAGAAGAAGATCTGAAATTATGCTGATAGTATCTTGGTGCTACATATAGCACCAAAACTGCCTCCCGAAACGTTACAGCGTTTCGGGAGGTTTTGTTATCTGTCTCAGTCTGTGTTATTTGTCGCTGTTTGATTTGAGGAAGATTTCAAGCTCTATGTGCTTTAAGCACTTTTCTTTTTCGGCTTTGTTCATCTTTTTAAGCGTATTAAGAATAAGCAGATCAACTTCATCAAGTCCGTCCTGGTCGATCTGACGCTTATCGGCACGTCCAACTATGTAATCCAACGATACCTTGAAAATATCAGCGAGCTTGATGTAGTTGAATAGATTGGAGTTGTTTCCGCTCTCAATCAGCCCGATAGATTTAGTGGTCAAGAACATCATATCACCCAATTCGGTCTGTGAAAGGTGATGTTCTTTTCGTAGCTGTTCCACCCTGTTGGATAATGTTGTTTTTTTGGTACTTTTCATCTTTTGTGTACTCCTTATAATTTTTTTCAGCTAAAATGTTATATTTTGCTGATAAAAAAATTATAGGGTCGATAAATAAAGAGGTTCAAGAGCGAAGAAAGGCGTATTATAACTACTTTTGAGAGATATTTGATTATTATGTCGAATTATAAATAATGACTTTGTGGTATCAATTA
>JAFZOA010000626.1 GCA_017550775.1 Ruminiclostridium sp.
CGGAGCTCGTCCTTGACCATGCCGACGTAGTCCTCGACGGTCTTGGAGTTCCACTCGCCGGAGATGCTGGAGCTGCTTGAAAACGGGGTTAGCAACATAGTTTGTATGCAGCCCTTCGCCTGCTTACCGAACCATGTGACCGGCAAGGGAGTCATAGGCGAGCTTCGCAGGCGCAATCCGGAGTCCAACATCATCGCGGTGGACTATGACCCCGGCGCGTCGGAGGTGAACCAGATCAACCGCATCAAGCTCATGCTCACGGCGGCGCTCAAAAAGATACGCAACAAGGACAAGATAGCCGTACCGGAGGCGCTCGTGACCGATACCTATTCCGAGCTGCTCAAAGACAAGGCTGTATAATGCGGTTTACGGGCGTTTACGAAAAATGTAAATAAAATTTACGAAAGGTATTGACAAATCGGCAATAATGTGGTATTATAATGATACAGTAAATGACATTTACTCACATTTACGGCTGTCGGCTCAGCAATGAGCGTGTCAAGGAAGGAGAAAGCTATGGCTGAATTCAAGTTTACAGATTCGGATAAGACCGCTTCCCACAAGGGCGGCTCCGGAGGAAATAGAGTTGGTGCGCTGATACTCGTCGGCGTGATAGTGGTAATACTGCTGTCGGTGCTGTTCAACTGCTTTACTATCGTACAGGAGGGCTTCATCGGCGTAAAGTACCAGTTCGGAAGAATAGTTGAGGACAACCTTTCGGCGGGTCTCAACTTCCGTATCCCGTTCGTGGAGGAGATAGAAGAGGTCGATATCCGTGATCAGATCTACTCCGTAATGGCGGACGCTTACACAAGCGACACCCAGAGCGTGAACGAGCTCCAGCTGAAGCTCAACTACCGCTATTCGAGCGCTATGCTCTCGAACATTATCCGCGAGACCGGCATCAACAATGTCGAGTCCAAGCTTCTTGTCCCGAACGTAGCCAAGATCGCCAAGGACGCTATCGGTAAGGTAAAGGCAGAAGACCTTGTACAGTCCCGCGGACAGGTCCAGGCTACCATTCAGAGCGAGCTTACAGAGGTGCTCAGCCCCTACGGCATCGTGGTTACCGCGTTTGCGATCGAAAACTTAAACTTCGACCCCGCGTTCGAGGCTTCTATCCAGGAGAAGGTAATTGCGGCGCAGGACGCTCTCAAAATGGAGAACAAGACCAAGGAGAAGGAAGAAGAGGCAAAGCAGATAGTAATCGCGGCTCAGGCGGACGCGGACAGCCAGGTCGCTATCGCGGAAGCGGAGGCTAAGGCTATCTCCCTCATCGAGGAGCAGCTCTCCAACAGCCCCAACTATATCGAGTACTACACCATTCAGAAGTGGAACGGTATTCTTCCGCAGGTGATAGGCGGCGACGGAATCAATCCGTTCGTGGCGATAACCGGTAACTCCGGAAGCGGCACCACGACCGCATCTGCGGGAACAACATCAACAGCTTCCTCGTTCTCGTTCCCGGTGACAGATACCGACTGAGTTCCCGCAATAACGGGGATCAATCCAGCATAATAGTGTGACCCGCTGCGCTCCGCGTGGGGTGCGGCGGGTCGGCACTGTTTTTGTATTTTGGAAGATAATAGTGTCAATTAAAAAAGCGAAGAGGTAAATATGGATAACAAGCTTAAAAAACAGGTGTTAAACAAGTTCTTTGAACGTTCAAACGATATGCAGAAAAAGGCGATCTTCAGGACGGAGGGCGCTGTACTTATTATAGCCGGCGCGGGAAGCGGCAAGACCACCGTGCTGTGCAACAGGATAGCGAACCTGCTGCTGTTCGGCGACGCGTATTCGAGCAGCTATTCTCCGGATCTTACGGAGAACGATACCGCTTTCTTACAGAGCTTCGCCGACGGTAAACTTGAAAAGACTCCCGAGGTTACGGAGCGGCTCTCCGCCCTTATCGGTCACAACAGAGCGGTACCGTGGAAGATACTCGCCGTTACGTTCACCAACAAGGCGGCATCCGAGCTCAAAGAGCGCCTCTCCCGCATGAACGCTCCCGGCGCGGAGGAGGTCTGGGCGGCAACGTTCCACTCCACCTGTGTGCGCATTCTCCGCAGGAGCATCGAGTCCATCGGCTATCAGCGCAGCTTCGTTATCTACGACACCGACGACAGCAAGCGGGTCATCAAGGCCGTGCTCAAGGACCGCAATATCTCGGAGAAGACCTTCGACCCCAAGACGATCATGGGGAGCATTTCCCGCGCAAAGGATAAG
>JAFZOA010000627.1 GCA_017550775.1 Ruminiclostridium sp.
CGTCGATATCTTTGCGGGTGACACTTTTGCAATGCTCCGTGAACTCTTTTATGAGCTCTTCCTTCGTTATGAAATCTATCACCTGTGCGTCGTTTCCTTCACCCTTGAAGAAAAGATACAGAATATAGATCGCGAGATAGTTGAGCAGGTACAGATCCCGGTTCCTGATATCGCTCCCCGCTTTTATATCCGAGCGATAATCCACATTGTTTTTGAGAAACAGGTCGTTATCCTGTGCAGGCACCATGTATATGCGATCCTGAGCCTGCAATATCTCAAACCCGAGTTCTTTGCCTATCTGATCCAGCTCGTCTCTTGCGTCGGGGTCTTCCGCGCGGCTCCATAAAAGGCTGTTTTCGTTCCTGTCCACCATGCCGTTTTTCATGAGCTCGTGAAACAGTATAAGTGTATTCTTGTTCATCGCTCCACCTCTACCAGGAAATCCGTCATTTCGATCTTAGCGCCTGCGTCACCGTCTGTGACCGTGAATTCAAATTTTTCGTCCGATGCCGAAAAACGGATAAGCTTCATATCAAGACAGTTTTTCGGAAGATTTGACATTACCCACAGCAGGTCAAGCTCTCCCAGCGGCTCCTTTACAATAATCCCCTCGGTTTTACGGAGTTCCTCAATGTTGATCTCTCCCGTCTGAAAAACAGACATCAGAGTGTTCGGAAGCAGTCCATCCCTGCTCCATTTTAACAGCTCTTCCACCGACAGCGAGAGTATGTATTTCTTTATGTCAAAATTTTCCTTGCCACGGAGAAAAGCAAAAAAAGAAGAGCATATCTCCATGTACAGTTCATTTCTCTTTCTGTTTTTCTCGTCCTCATGCGTGTCTTCCGAGCCGATATCCAGCCCGCGTTCTTCTTCCGCCTCTTTGATCGTGCCGTAAGCCGCGTAGAAGCTCTCGATGCTGAATTTCTTTTCCAGGTCGGGCTTCGCAAGCGGTAACAGCAGCGTCATCACCGCATCACCGAGTCCGTCGCCCATTTTCCGAAGCTTAACCATTATATCCTGTTCAAAGTTCATGCGCTCAAAGCTTTTTATGGCAAAGCTGTCTCTGAGTATCTGCTTGTATGATTCGGAAACGGAGCTTCTGGCGTTGATAAGCGCCCTCTGCTCGGATATTGTAAGGTCGAGGTTTTTGTTGATCTCGTTCAGAGCTTTTAGATTATTCCTTGCCTCTTCGGTGTCGGCACCGCTTTCAAGAGCTGTTCGTATGGCATTCGCTTCTCTGACCGCGTTCTTTTGTATATCTTCAAGCTCCTTTTGCTCGTTTGCCATGAGACTGCGGAATTGCCCCACAATGCGTTCGTATTCATCGACGGTGATCTTTGTGATGTTTTCGCGGCAGCGTATGATAAAGCTGTCCAGGCTGTGGCTCATATTACGGAGACTTACCACAAGCTCTCTGCTCTGAGTGAGCGCCTCGGAATAATTCTTCCGCTTCATGTATTCCTGCATTTTGAAGCGGGTCACGGAATAATCCAGCTCCGATTCGATCTCTTTTGACCTGTACAGAAAATCGAAAACATCATCGGTGAGGTAATAGGAGCTTTTTTCTTCATTCACGAGATGCACTCTCATGGTTTTAAACTTTTCCGCGTCGGAAAAAAACGTCGTATATTCAATTGGTTTTCCGTTGTTCTGCAGGACTGTGACCACAATAAAGTACGCAAGCCTGCTTGTGTCAACAGCGTATTCCTCGGGTAAAACAGGAACAATGTTGTCGAGAAAGTATCCGATATCTTTCAGAGTGCAGGTCTGCATATCGCCGAGAGTTCTTTCCTTTATGTACAGAAGCACCGCAACGACCAGATTGTTTATGACATCAAGATCTCCCCGGAACATAGCCTTTATGTCGTCGGGACAGCTCGTTACCGTTATGCTGCGGACAATATCTATAAACTTCATTCTGTTTTCAAATCCCGCGAGCAGTTCCCTGATATCCGAACGAAGCATCGTCTCACCTCTCACTGAGCAGCGTATATGGTATGATCTCCTGCGGAACAAGCTTGTTCTCCGCAAAAACTGTGTTTAAGAACTCTTTTTCATCGGGTAAGAAATCCGCGATAAGATTCTCGAAGGAGACGCCTTCTTTTTTTGAGGAAGGGCTGTCCTCATTTTCAAGATTCCGCGCTCTTCCGATCATTTTTCTGTATCCCGGAATAAAGAGCCTGATATCAAGCGAAGGGTTTACCTCCCTTGTCCGCCTGAAAATGTCAAACCCTTCTCTGTCGATGTCTCCCCAATAGAGAAACTTAACATCGGGTCCGCCCATAAACCGGACATATTCCGCGAGCGCTCCCCGCTTCTGTGACACCTCATTGCCGCTGCCGTACACTACCCCGTCTATGGGAACTCCGAACAGACTTCTGTAATTATCTTCAAACATACAGCGCCTTATATTGAACCAGATATCCTTGTTTTCGCAGATGAGCAGCACCATGCTGTCCTTTCGCTCGGGGATATAGTCGTGGAAACAGTATTCCGGAGTGTCATAAAAGCAGAGGTCTTTTTCCGTGATATCGAGATTTCGCAGTAGAGTTTTAACGCCGCTGTCGTCGAGTATTTTCTCGCGCCCGAAAATCTCAAAGGAGCGTTCCTTCCGTGAGACCGGGATATCGGGTCTTCCGTGAAAAAGATATCGGCTGAGCTTTTCGAGTATTTCTCTGTTATCGGTGTATTCCTTTGGGTGCGAGGAAAGATGACCACTTTTCAGCAGAGCCGGGTGTAGCCGGTTTATCTGCGCGGCGGTTTCCGGGCTGACACAGTCCTCAACGACGATGCGGTATTTTTTGTACAGCGGGTATTTGCGGTTGCCGTTCTGTCCGGAGTTGTACACTGGTTTCAGAGAACCGCTCCCGACCAGATCGGTGATCGTCTCATACAGCTCCATTGTATCCGATCTGCCGATCTTCAGCAGGGAACCAAGCTCGTCAAGAGTTATTGTCTTTTTGTTGTATTCCGCGAGGATATTTTCTATGCTCATAGACAACTCCAAATAATTTGTCACTTCGGAAACATCATGCCGCCAATTCCTATTATTCGATATTAAAGAATGCTCCCACGATCAAGTAGTACCACCTGTTGCGGGAGTTGATTGTTATGCGGTTTTGAATTGTTCTGATGCGGCAATTAAACAGTATGACCCTGCAAATGCTAAAAATCTAGATACTGTTACAAGTTTAAGCGGACAGTGTTCAAGCTTACTCACATTTTACCTTGCCGCTTTTTATGTTTTTAACGAGAGCGATATAAAAAGTCTTTTCCGCTTCGGGTACATTAAGAGATACCATGGCAGATTCTATGGATACTTTCAAGCTGTCCATTATGTTTATGATTGCTTTTGCGGTTCCCATTTTCACGCCGTCATTATACCATTTCTGCGTTAATTCACACATAATTACTCACATTTTACCTTGCCGCTTTTTATGTTTTCAACGAGAGCAACATAAAAAGTCTTTTCTGTTTCGGGAACTTTAAGCGTCTGCATAGCGGACTCTATGGATACTTTGAAGCTATCCATAATGCTTATAATATCATTGGCTTTTGTCATTCTCGCGCCGTCATTATACCATTTCTGCGTTAATTCACACATAAACTCACCCTCCTTGTCGGATTTCAGCTTTCTGACTCTGTCTGAAAGCTCACCCTGACTGTTGTCATTGGGGTCACAGCTTTTAAAATAATGCATAAGTGCTGCTATTGCCGAGCCGTCATTTACAGCCGCGTTTATATACACGGTATGTATGCCGTCATCATAGGGCTGTTCGCCAAGCGTTTTAGTGACCTCGTATGTAGTCTTGCCGCACTTCCATATATCTGTTTCGCTGATGTAGAAGATGTAAACATCTGGAAGCTCGCTGTATGTTTTGCCTTTTTGCAGGTACTCGCTGTCGATCATCGAGCCGTAAAAACGTGTCCGCTTTGCGTGGTCAACAGTGTCTCTGCGTTGTATCTCGATGTTTACAAGTTTGTTTGTGCTGTCAATGGCAGTGATCTCGGCAAGAACATCAAGCCGCGCGTCGTGTGATGTGATCTTCGATATCGTGTATTGAGTTTTTACATCAATTACAACCAAATCGGGCTTTCCCATAAGTATTCTGATAACATACTCACAGGCGGCTTTATCTTCGAGCGCAACAGACATAAACACATCGCTCATAAGAGTAAAACCTCTGGCTTCCTGCAAACGCTCTTCTTTTGAAGCTATAATGCCTGATTCTCTGTCCATTGTTCAGCCTCACTTTCGTCAATATAATTATACCACAGAACAAGGGAAAATGTCAAGATTTCAGAGATCGATGCGCACAAAAGGAACCTATTGTTTCTCTGACAGCCCCATTGCAACATAAATGGCTGATTCTAACTGTATAGAGTGTGGTTTTATCACTTTGACGGTACGGAAAACTCAATTGCGGAGAACGGGCATCAAATAATACACACAGCAATTAATCTCTTGAAGTCAATACCTGTTTCTCCCACACAGATCATTATCATATAACCCCGAACAAAGCGGTAAGATCAGCATTTTTAATAACACGCCCGGTGATATTCTCCGCATTGCCGAGCATTCTCTCAACTTTACTTTCGAGCGCGACATTGATAAACCTGTCAACATCTATCCCGCGCAGCTCAAAGAAGAAAAACGGGTTCTCATCAAACCTTACGCCGATACCGTACATGACGGCTGCGACGTGCTTGCACATAATTGCCCAGTCCGGACAGCTGCAATTAAAGCTTATCTCTTTGGGCGACGGGAACAGTCCGTCCTTTGCGGTGAACAGCTCCTGCAAATCGGCGGGAAACTCGCCTTTTATAAGGCTTTCCATGTTTTCTATCCGCTTTCCGCATTTCTCGATTATCTTGTCGCAGCTTTCCTGAGAGAGCGGGCTTATGCGTATCTCAACCTTGTATGGAGTTTTTCGGGAGCCCTGCACCCGCGCCTCGATCTTTCCTTTCTTGATCTGCAGGTCGATGACTGTGCCGGCTTTCACATAGCGCTTTCCGCGGTCAAGTCTGCTTGAATAGTCAGCGTATTGTTCGAGATTACGGCACCACGCCTGTCCCCACCAGCTCGTGCAGATGTTGCGCCTTGTGAAAGGTCTGATCGGGTCGTAGGTTAGCTTCTTTTTGGCGGCAATCGCGGTGCTGTTCTTCACTCTGTTCCGTAGTTCTTCCATTGTCGGCTGTGAGTACACGACACTATTATCCCAGTATTTGCTCATCGCCGTGCTCCTTTCACTTCAATTCCAGCCGCATGAGTTTAAGCAGCTCACTATCGTTCATTTCGGTTATCCAGTTCTCACCGCCCGAGCCTATGACGTTTTCGGCGAGCTCCTTCTTGCTGTTTATAATGGCATCTATCTTTTCTTCGATAGTTCCTTCCGAAACGAGCTTATGTACTATCACATTCTTCTGCTGACCTATACGGAACGCCCTGTCGGTCGCCTGATTTTCGACAGCGGGATTCCACCAGCGGTCAAAATGTATGACATGGTTCGCGGCCGTAAGGTTCAGTCCTGTTCCGCCTGCCTTTACCGACAGCACCATGAATGGTACATACGCTTCTCCGTTGAACTTCTCCACCATTTGAGTACGCTTTTTGACAGGCGTACCACCGTGCAGTACAAGCCCCTTGCTGTGGAAAATACGTTCAAGGTAAGCGGCGAGATGCTCTGTGATCTCCTTGTACTGTGTAAAGACAAGAACACGCTCGCGTTTCTCGTAGATAGTCTCGCAGATCTCGCGGAGCATCCCGAACTTGCCGCTTTCTGAAGGATCGTAGGTCTCCTGTCCCATGAACTGATCGGGGTGGTTGCATATCTGTTTGAGTTTAAGAATGGTGGAAAGCACCAATCCTCTGCGCTTCATTACTGACTGACCGGCGGAAAGAGCGCTTTCCAGCTCGGCGACCTGCCTGCGGTAAAGCACGATCTGCTTCTTTGAGAGCTTCACATATTCGAGCTGTTCGAGCTTGTCCGGAAGATCGGCGATAACGTTCTTGTCGGTCTTGACGCGTCGCAATATAAACGGCGAGACCATGCCTTTCAGCTTCTGATAGCCTGCGCGGTTCGTGCTAAGCTTCTTCGCGAAATTCTTGAATTCTGCAGAAGTTCCGAGCAGCCCCTTGTTGAGGAAATCGAACAGCGACCAGAGATTTGTAAGGTCGTTCTCTATCGGTGTACCCGTCATTGCTATCTTGTGTCTTGCGGGAATTTTCTTTATCGCACGGGTCTGCTTTGTTGCGGGATTTTTGATAGCCTGCGCCTCATCGAGTATCAGACAGTCCCATGTCGTATCTTTCAGCTCATCCATTCGTGCCGCCATACCGTAAGTCGTGATATGCAGGAATACATTGCCTTCCTCCGGAAGAGCAGCATCTTTCCCGTGCATTATGGTGTATGACATTTTAGGTGTGAAACGCTGTGTTTCTTTCTCCCAGTTTCCGAGCAGCGATGCGGGAACTATGATGAGCACCTTTGCCTCCTTGTTACCGCTGCGAAGCTTTTCAAGGAATGTCAGTATCTGCAAGGTCTTACCGAGGCCCATATCGTCCGCAAGACACGCTCCGAAGCCCGACTTCTGCATATACAACAACCAGTTGAAGCCGGTAAGCTGATACGGACGCAGCGTTGCTTTCACGCCTGCAGGAGCTTTCACCGGTTTTATCTCGGCGGGGTGACGCAAGGATTTCAGCAGCCCGTTCAGCCATTTACCGTTCGATATCTTTACTCCGACATCGAGCTCGTTTTTACCGTCGGTACCGTTCTGCATACGAAGAGCCTGTAAAAATGTCAGCTCACCGCCGTACTTGTCCATTTTCTCAAGCAGCTCCCGAAGCTCAGCATGGTTCACCTCGACCCACTTGCCTTTGAGCTGTGCCAATCCCTCGGTTTGTTTCAGCAGGAGCTCGATATCACTTTTGGTCAGCGCTTCGTCGTTCACGGAAAGCTCCGGGACCATTGAAACAAGCGTATCGAATCCGAGCATAGACTGCTTCTTCTCGCCGAGAACGACATTCACCGATACCGACGAATACCGCTTTCGCCACCAGTCGGGAACCCTGCACAAAACGCCGCATTCTTCTATCTCCGGCACGCTTTTCAGGAATGTGTATGCTTCCTCCGCCGAGAATTTCAGCGGGTGAAACATCTCGCCGCTTTCCACAAATCCGCCAAGAAGGGGTGAAACCTCCGAGACCTTGTTAAGACATGACAGCAGCGTTATAAGCCGCTCCCGGTCGCCCCTGAACTCGGTCAGAGCATAGGAAAGCGGCAAATGGCGCACCTGCCCATTATCATCGGTAGTGGCGTAGGTCGCCATAAAAGCAAACGGATAGTCTTCCTCCTTGTTTTCCACAAGGTGAAAGAATATCCGTTCGGGAACGCGAAGTTTCTGTCCTTTTTCAGTGAGGAACATCTGCACCGTGCCGCTGTAAGCGGATATTTCACGGCTGTAAACTTCATTCAGCTTTGCGAATATTCCGACAAGCCAGTTCTTGTCTATGTACTCCGTGCCGATGCCGAAGGGGACGGCTTCAAGCAGTTCGTTGCAGGATTCCTCCGACAGTATGACATCTGCGTTCTCGCGGACAAGCTCCAGCTCCGGCATAACGGTAAGCGCACGCAGAAATCGTTCGCTGACGATACGGAGAAAGGAGAGAGACATGCTCTCTTTATCAGCCGCGGTTTCAAATCCGATATTGAAAAGCGCGGCAAAGCGGTCGGAAAGGAAGCCCTCACGCAGACTTTCTTCCTTCTGCGTAAGAGCTTCTGTGTTCAAATCCGGTATAAACGAATCATGAGTAAAAATGAAATCTAATGGCATTGATATTCTCCGTTACTGTAGTGTCTGTTGTTTTAATATTGTTGTCAAATATGGAGACTGTGGTATTCTGTCTGCATATTTAGGTCGGTCGCTTTGTGGAATGTCCAAGGTTTCCATAGCTTGTTCGGCCGACATTTTCAGTTTTGACATCATTTTCTTTATAGCTTCAATATTTGCGAGTTCTGTGCCTTCCATACGCCCTCTGTCTTCGACTTTATCAAGTATTTCGTACATAGTTATATCCTGTCTGCGTATTTGGGTCGGTCGCTCTCCGGTATTTTCAGCACGTCCATAGCCTGTTTTAATGAGACTTTAAATTCTGACATGACATTCTTTATAGCTTCAAGATTTGCGAGTTCTGCTCCTTCCTCACGACCTTCCATACGGCCTTCCTCGCGACCTTCCATACGTCCTTCTGCGCGCCCTATCGCTATCCCTCTGTTTTCAACTTTATCAAGTATTTCGCACATATTCGTATATTCAACTCCTTTCAAACCGTCTTCATAAGCACGCTCAAACCGGTTGTCCTTAGTGAGATAGCTCATAAGCCGGAGTATCTCATAGACATGATGCACCCTGTCGGCGGGCGGTATGTAATCCTTATTCTTCCTGCTCTGGACGAAATAATCCGCCACGATGCGAAAATCGCTCCGGAATTTCTTCACCTGTTCTTCTTCAAGATACGCGATCTCAAACAGGTTTATCCTGTAATCGTTCACGAAGGGTTTCATTTCCTCGGGAACGCCGCTCAGATTTTCAAGAAGCGTTTTCGGCGCGTCCCACCGCTTCTCACCGAAATACAGCACAAGCGTCACCACGGGATAGCGGGGGTCTGTATTACGCTTGTAGCTGCCGTTTTCGTTCTTCTCGGAGAAGAGCTGGTCGCGGTAGCCCGCACCGTCATAGCCAATTACTCTTATCGGCATATCGGGGTCGGTATCGGTCTGGTTCTCGAATCCGAGGAGTGATATCCTCACGTTGCACTTGCGCCAGAACTTTGACTCGTCACGTTCCTGTTCCCGCAGTCCGTCGTCACCCATGTACGACGAACGCGATTTTGCCTGTTCGAGCTCATCTTCCTTTACTACCTGTCTTCCGTCAAACAACAGGACGTTCACAATGTCCGCAAATACGTCATTGTACGACTCCAGTGTTTTCTCGGCGATATCCTTTTCGCTGCCCATTACATCACCGCTTTCTCTGATACTATTATACAACTTTTTTACCTTCAAGTCAAGGCTTGACGCAACAATAAAGCCTACTGTGAATCCCCGGTCTCTCCCCTATACCAACACCTCCACCGAATACCCAAGCTCGACCGAGATATTCCTTCTCAGCATTCGTCTCTCATGGTATGAAAACCCGCAAAACCGTATCCCAAGTGACTTTTCCCCCGGTATGTAATACTGATTTCTCATGCGCTGTTTCGGATACATCATATTGACCATCTGACCGCCTACAGAACCTGCCTGACGGGAAGTGAGGTCGCCGTTGTAGCCGTTATCCTTGAGCGGAACGCCTACTTCGTTAGCTGCCTGCATCTTGATATTGCTTAAATTGTTATTCTTTCTGCTTGCCATTTTTGTTTCCTCCAATGATAATTGCGGGAGCGCCGGTAAATGCCCCGGGTGAAGTACACAGTACGATCGCGCGGAGGCGGTCGGTGATCCCGTAATTTTTGCTTTATCTTTCGCGGGTCATCGTCGCCCGCAAAAGTATTATGTCACGAGTGAATTTTTATATTAGTGGAAATTTTTTGAATGAAGCGGCTGTTGACAGGTATAATAATAAACGTGCGATTGACAAAAGCTTCCTTTGATGATATAATTATTATGATACAAACAAGCGTATTCAGCGTTACGATGCAGGTGAACGGAGGAAGCTATGGACAGATTTGAACAGAAAGCGCGTGAGCTTGTCTCACAGATGACCGCGGAAGAAAAGCTCGGTATGCTCACCACACACCACAACGCGATAGAGCGGCTCGGGCTCGGGGAGTTCTACATCGGCACCGAGGTCGCACGCGGCTATGTCGGCAGAGAGCCGGAGAAGATCTCGACGGTATTCCCGCAGCCTATCGGACTTGCCGCCACATTCGACAGCGAGCTTATGCACAACCTCGGAGTAATCGCCGGCAAGGAAGCACGCGCTTACTACAACGAGAACTCTAAGGGCGGACTAATGCTCTGGGGACCAACTGTGGATATGGAGCGCGACCCGCGCTGGGGACGCAATGAGGAGGCTTACGGCGAGGATGTGTTCCTGACCGGCGAGCTCACTGCGGAATATACCGAGGGAATGGCAGGCGTCACCGACGACGGCTATTACATGACCGTCCCGACCCTGAAACATTTCTGCGCCAATAACAACGAGCTCGCCCGTGACAGCTGCGATGTGTTCCTGCCGCCGCGCCTCAGACACGAATATTACTACGCCGCCTTCGAGAACGCTATCCGGAACGGCGGCGCGAGAAGCATAATGACCGCGTACAATGGGATAAACGGTCTCCCCGCGATAATGAACCGCGACGTTGAGGATGTCCTGAAAAAGGAGTGGGGACTGTGGTTCGCGGTGAGCGACGGCGGCGACTTCATGCAGAATGTCACTACGCATAAATACTGCGCGGAAATGTCCGAGAACTACGCGCTGTCCCTGAAGGGCGGCTGCGACGTGATGACAGACATGGACGAGAGCACCCGCGAGGCGGCCCGGAAAGCTCTGGAACGCGGACTTGTGACATGGGAGGATATCGATCGCTCGATAGTAAGGACAGTAGCGGCAAGGCTCCGGCTCGGACAGCTTGACCCCGATTGTCCTTTCAACAGCATTGACAGATCGGTGATAGACTGTGTCGAGCACCGCGAAACAAACCTTCGTGCGGCGCTCGAACAGGTGGTGCTGCTGAAAAACAGCGGTTTGCTCCCGCTTAAGAAATCTCCGAAAAAGATCGCAGTGGTCGGCGGGCTCGCAGACAGCAATCTGCGCGACTGGTACACCGGTTACTTCACCGGCGCGGTGTCGGTGTACGAGGGCATAAAGCGCGAGTTCCCGGATGCCGAGGTAGTGACCGACAGACTTTGGGATATCGTCGCGGTAAAGGCTCCGAACGGTAAGTACCTGTCCGTACACGAGGACGGGACGGTATCTGCGGAC
>JAFZOA010000628.1 GCA_017550775.1 Ruminiclostridium sp.
AATCCGTCCGCATATCTGGTATCGATCAGAATATACCCGTCGGTTATCGGAACAAGATAATTATTGACTGCTCTGTTTCCAAGATTATAGATCATAAACTGTAATATTGCCTTTCAGCGTCTGTCCTTTTTAAGCATTCTGATCCATTTTCTCTGCCTGTGCCGATAAAAAAGACACGCCCAGAGGTAAATGAAAATCGTTTTCCAGCCTGCCCCGATCTCAACATTGTCCGTGTATTCGCAGCGGTCACCCATGTCTTTCAGAAGTATCTCGTGATTCCATATCGGAACGTGTTCGTTGCCTTCGTGGGTGTAGATTCGCTCCTTATCGAACCGGATAACATTTATCCTGTGAATTCCGTAAGGAATAATCCCGAACAGCCTGAATCTGAAAGAATACGAGGCTCCGACTGTCCATATCAGCTCCTGCGTTTTGTCTGTCGCTGTGAACGTAGCATAGGGAGCCGCAACGTACTGTAATGTGTCAAGCCTTTGCAGTCTTTCAAAAACATCATCAATATCGGTAGGAAAGACAGATGTTCTGTGGACTATTTTTGTTTTCATAATTCAGCACTCTTTTCACGTTTCTTATCTCTATCGTGCTTTCAGGAAAATTGTAAGTCTTTTCAGATAATAGTCAGGGTGTTCGTGAAGCAATTGTCCATGCCCCATACCCTTGAAAACACATACTTTCATTTTCGGCATATACTTACGAAGCAGGCGTGCTGTCTTTCTTGGGAATTTCTCATTACTGCCGAACCAGAATACTGTTTCTGCGCCGCAGTCCCGGAGTTCTTCTCTCAATTCAAAACGATAGACATCATGACAGCCATTAAGTATTGTGTCGCGTTTAATGTCGTAAAACAGCATTTCTATAACGCTGTTGTTGCCCTTGCCGAAAATGTGTCCGGTGATACTTTCAGGGACTTTTCGTCCGGACTGGATATAGCGTATGCCTTCCGTGAAAATGAAAGTATAAACCGGTGCGAGTGCGCCGAGCTTTATACAGAAGGCAGCGTCGAGATGAGCTTTTTCGATGCTGATGTTACCGCGCTGCAACAGCTCGACCGCAATGCTGCCTCCGAGTGAAAATCCAGATATTGCGTACAGGTGTCCGCCGAAGTTTTCACTGACATACCGTTCGATTTTCTTACAGGAATCATCAACAGAAACAAATATCGAATCGCTTTTGTCATCATGTCCGTCGAGTACAGCAAGTATCACATGATACCGGGTTGAAAGCTTTTTCGCGATCCTGTCGTAGCATATCTCGGCGGTTGTTGCCATACCGTGTATCATCATTACCGGCGGCAGATCCGCATTTCCATAGGTTATGAATCTCATATTTTATCCTTTCTGTGTGACTTCCACGGAATACACCTGTTGACACGCTTCTTGTATTCGGTATATTCATCGCCGTAAACATCGAGGAGCCACTTTTCTTCGGTGTTTTTCAGAACGATAGTAATGATCGCCCAATCGACAATTATCATCGGCAGTACCCAGTAGTTATGCCACATGAAGGAAATGCCGATAATGATAAACCAACAGCCTGTGTACATAGGATTACGGACCCATGCGTATATCCCGTCGGTCTTGAGTTTGTTTTCCGTAATATTCTCATCCATACCGGAGCGAACTGCACCAATATACCAGATGAGAATACCAAGGGCAATGATAAGTCCTCCGGCGATCCTGAATATCCAGACCCATATATCCTCCATAATACCGACCTTGAAAATGTATGAAGTCAGCACTATGACAGCTGCGTTCAGAAAAGCGGTCCCGTAGATCAGATACGGACCTATTCCGAACATGGGGAGCTTCTGACCTTCTTTAGAAAAATTTTTCAATGTATTCATCAGTGACCCTCTATAAAACAGAAAACTTTTTTACCACTCTCTGAGAAATTTCAGCACTCTGCGGAAGCTGTCCTGACGTGCTTCCTCACATTCTCGCGGGTACTTTTTCTCCGCGGGGATCATATGCTTCAAAGCGAACTTTGCGTATCCTTTCATTTTGTCGAGTCCGTCCGCGAGCGCGTGACTTCCTTTCTCGTATATGTGATATTCCACACGGTACGGATAATTCACTTCTTTCAGCTTTTTTACCATTCTCGGAACGGCAATATCCGAAGGCCATGCATCGTCGTTTTTCACAGCAAGGAACAGAACGTCCGCGTGCATATTCTCGACCTTGATGCGCGCCTCGGGAGACTGCTTCCGATCAATAATATCGTAGCCGTAGCGCATAAACCTGCCAAGACCGTAGCCCTTCGCCCTGCGGGCATTGTTCAGCCAGCCGAGCATACCCATTTTGTCAAGAAGGTCGGTCGGGGTGTAGGGAATATCCTTGCCGTGCCATGTGTACTGCGACTTGTGTACCGATCTGAATGAAAGCCCTTTTTGTACTGATGCCTGCATAACATAATCGTAAGGCACTATCGGTATCACGCAGCTGATGTCGGGTATAAGCGAGGCGGCAAGCAGAGTATAGCCCGCGCCCGTGGAAATGGCAGTCATGGCTATGCGCTTAAAGCCCTTTTCATCTTTCAGCCATTTCACGGCTTTTTCAACATAATCGACGGGGATCGAGACTAAATTCTGCGGCAGACCCTTCCACAGATAAAAACCGAGCACAAGTACGTTGTAGCCCGCACGGCGCAGGTATCTGCTCATGAACACGCTCGACCGCATATCGCAGGAAGCTCCGCCCGCCGTGATGATGACTTTTTCCGACGAGCGTCTGCCCTTGAAGTAAATGCCCTCGAAGCCGTTTCTTTCCAATGTGCAGCGTTCCATATAAACCTCTCCTCAAAAACAAAAACGGACACAGCCGAAGCTATGTCCGAAGGTTCCGTATATACAGACTCCACGCATAGCTTGCGGCAAAACCGATAAGTTACACATGAGTCTCGCAAATTAAGGCAAGCCAGATCAATTAAGACCAGTATGTTGACTTGACGCCCTTATAAAGAGCTTGCTACTCCCTCATTACAACCAATTATAGCACAGTATCACTGATTTGTCAATACGTTTTTTCTTTACTTTTCTTATGTTGTTTACATCATAACCGCATCTCAGCGCGGCGTTCAGAACAGATCCAACATACTGTCGAGATATATTTCTTCACGCACAGTAAGCTGGTATTCCGGCTTTGTGAGATAATATAGAAGGAACTCGAGATTGACGGCACTTCCGAGCCCCCTGCCTTCTATTTTGAAATTTGAAAATCCGAGAGGCAGATAGGTGTTGGCGATGTCATCAACACCGATAAATCCGGGATTTTTCATTGCCTTTGAAAAGCGATATCCGTCCTTTGCATCAGGTGCGGTACAGATATGGTCGGGAATATTTTCTCCGAGATTTTTCCGGCTTACATTTTCATAGCACGCTTTTCTGTCTTTACAGTAAAACGAGCAGCATTCATTGCACAGAAATTCTACGTTATCTTTCTGAGCCTGCGAGAGCGTATCAAGTTTATCGTACAGCTTATTAAGCCTGAAATCAGGAACAACATATTTGAAATCAATTCGGTCTGTTTCTTTTAAGAACTGATCAAAATCGGTCTGGACCTTTGTAGTCGAGGAAACGAAATAAAGGCCAGGATAATTTTTCTTGATATGTTCAAGCAAAAGGTCCGAGTGGATCACTACACCGTTCTGTACGCCTTTGCTTCCGGCAAATAGCTCGCACAAGGCATTGCATTTTTTATCAGACAGATCTTCAGGTTTTAACAGCGAATTGCTGAAAGTAAGTCTTGAAGAGATACCGTATTCATTCATAAGCGCGAGTACCTTTTCAGCTTCACATTCGCCGGATCCCACACGTCCCCCGCCCCAGATACAGTCAGCCGGAGCACCATAGACAGATGCTATTTCGCTCCAATCATAGAAATATTCCCGATGCTCATAGTAAAGCGGCAGGAACACGCTGTAAAGGTCATAGAATTCAAACAGACCCGGAAGATGAAAGTATGCTTTGTTGTGAGTAGTGTTTTCCATGTTTTATCATACCATTTTCATTAATTCTGTCTTCATTAAAACACGATAATGTGACCAGCTCAATTCGTGACACAGTGTGTCACGAATTGGATATGCAAGGTAGAACTGTCTCATTCTTCGGAGATTACTGTCATCAAATCCCTTGCCAAATTCAGCAGTAAGCCTTTCTGATAAGTATTTCAGGAGATTTTTGCCATATTCTGCACGGTCATTCTCACCGCAAGCCTTGTATATCTGCTCCCCGATCTCCCAATAAGCGATGACCATAGCCGAGTTGACGGCGGCATATACC
>JAFZOA010000629.1 GCA_017550775.1 Ruminiclostridium sp.
AATATCATAGACACATGGGTCCATGCCGTAACACGGAACTTGAATGGTCTTGTTACAGAACAAACATACTTTTTTGACAGTCTGAAAGTCCCGACACCTTTACGGTGCCGGGACTTGCTTGTTTTTTAGCTTTTTCCGTATCAGAGAGCTACCTTCTCTATCTTCCAGATCTCCTTGGCATAGTCCGCTATCGTTCTGTCGGAGCTGAACTTTCCGGCAGAAGCCATGTTCATCCAGCACTTCTTCGCAAACGCGAACTTGTCGGAGTAGTCCTTGTTGAGCTTGAGCTTTGCCTTGACGTAGCTGTCAAGATCGCCGAGAACATAGTAGTTGTCCGCTCTGTGCCAGTGCGCACCGTCCAGCAGCGAGAAGTAAAGCTCGCGGAAATCGCCGCTTCCGCCGTCGCTTACAGTACCGTCGATAAGACTGCGCACTACGCGGCCTATCTTCGGATCCTTCTCGATAGTATAGCGCGGGTCATAGATCTTCATGATGCTCTCCAGATCCTTGACGGTAGCGCCGAAGATGTAGTTGTTCTCCTTACCGGCTTCCTGCGCTATTTCAACATTCGCGCCGTCGAGAGTTCCGAGAGTTACCGTACCGTTGAGCATCAGCTTCATGTTGCCGGTGCCGCTCGCTTCCGTGCCGGCGGTGGAGATCTGCTCGGATACGTCAGCCGCGGTAACAAGCTTTTCGGCGTAGGAAACGCGGTAGTTCTGCACGAACACTACCTTCAACAGGTCGCGGGTGTCGGGATCCTCGTTTACTATGCGTCCTATCTCGTTGATGTACTTGATGACAGCCTTTGCTCTGCGGTAGCCGGGAGCCGACTTCGCGCCGAAGATGAATGTCATCGGGTGGAAGTCCTTGATCGAGCCGTCCTTGATGCCGTAGTAGATGTAGAGTATGCCGAATGCGTTGAGAAGCTGGCGCTTGTACTCGTGCAGGCGCTTTATCTGGATGTCGAAGATGCTGTTCGGGTCGATATCGACGCCCTCATGCTCCTTGATGTACGCGGCGAGCTGCACCTTCTTCTCGTGCTTGATATCCATGAAGCGCTGGAGCTCGTTCTTGTTATCCGCGAACCATTTGAGCTTCTGGAGCTGTTCGAGGTCGGTCATCCACTCTGTACCCTTGTTGAGCTCGTTGATGAGTGCGGAGAGCTCCTTGTTGCACAGTGCGAGCCAGCGGCGGGGTGTGATGCCGTTAGTCTTGTTCTGGAACTTCTTCGGGTAGAGCTTGTACCAGTCCTTCAGAGCGTCGGTTTTCAGTATCTCGGTATGTATCTCCGCGACACCGTTGACGTATGTGGAGCAGAAAATAGCCATTCTTGCCATGTGGATAAGGTCGCCCGCGACTATCTTCATGGGGTCGATCTCGGGCTTGAACTTGCCCGCCTTGAAGAGCTCGCCTATGAATGCTTCGTTGATCTGGAGAATGATCTCATAGATACGCGGAACGACTTCCTTCATGATGTCGGTGCTCCACTTTTCAAGCGCTTCCGCCATGATAGTGTGGTTGGTGTAGTTGAAGGTCTTCTTCGCGATCTCAAGCGCGTCAAAGAAGTCGATGCCTTCCTCGTCAACGAGTATTCTGATAAGCTCGGGAATAGAGATAACGGGGTGGGTGTCGTTGAGCTGAATGGTGATCTTTTCGTAGAACCTTCTCATGTCGCCGCCGCCGCGCTTGTACTTCTTCACGATGTCCTGAACGGACGCGGACGAGAAGAAGTATTCCTGCTTAAGGCGCAGTATCTTGCCCTCGCGGGTGTCGTCGTTGGGGTACAGGACGCGTGAGATATCCTGTGCCATACGCTGTTCACGAGCCGCTTCGTCGTACTTCTGCGCGTTGAACAGGTCGAAGTCGAACTCCTTGACGGGCTCGGCCTGCCAGAGGCGAAGGGTGCTGATATGGTCGGTGCCGTACGCCACGCTCGGCATATCGTACGGCACGGCGATAACGGTCTGGTCGCCGTATTTTACCTCCACTGCGTCGGAGTTCACGCGCTTGCTCCACGGGTCGCCGTATCTTGTCCAGTCGTCAGCCTCTTCACACTGGAAGCCGTCCTTTATGGACTGCTTGAACAGACCGTACTTGTAGCGTATGCCGTAGCCGTCGAGCGGTAAGTCGAGGGTAGCGGCACTGTCGAGGAAGCAGGCTGCGAGACGACCGAGACCGCCGTTACCGAGCGCCGCGTCTTCGATCTCTTCAAGGTCGGCAAGATCAACGCCGACTTCCTTAAGTGCGGCTTCGACCTCCTCCTCGATACCGAGACACAGCAGGTTGTTGTAGATAGCGCGGCCTACAAGGAACTCCATGGAGAAGTAGCAGGCGCGGCGGCTGTTGAGGTGAGCCTGTCTGCTCTTTGCCCAGTTATCCGAGATAGAGCGCATCACCACGCAGGACACCGCGAAGTGAATCTGCTGCGGTGTAGCCTCGGATACCGCTACGCCGTATTCTTCCGATATGATCTTTTCAAACTGCTTTAAGAATTCTTCTTTGTTGAACATCTTTGAGTTTTCCTTTCGTTTGTTTCTTATACTATCACCCTGTGAGTAGTATCACGGGATATATTATACCACATTTCCGCCAAAAATGCAAGCCCTAATTTACGGCTCACTGTTAAAAAAGCACAAAAATCCCGTCGAATGCGGGATTTTTGCACTGTTTTTATACGATGTAAACAAAATTTGTTGTTGTTTTTGTACAATAATGACCAAAGGTCAAGATGTAGCTGTCAGCGCAGAAAAGAGGGAAGGGCTCAATCGGTTTCTTTCCCCTTACTCTGCTCTTTGTCCGGGCAGTTTCCGCCTTTACGGCACCTGTCGCAAGCGCCGCAGCTCCCGCAGCAGCCGCCCTTCCTGCGGCTCCGGACTGCAAGTATCACTGCTCCCGCGACTATTGCCGCTATCACAAGTATCAGAACGATATCCGTTGTATTCATCATGCCGCCCCCAGAAGAACGCCCGCCAGGTGTACAAGGAATGCCGCGAGCCATGCCACGGCGCACTGCCAGAAGACAACTCCGACAGCCCACTTGCGCCCGAGCTCACGCTTTATGGACGTTATCGCGGCGACGCAGGGAGTGTAGATCAGTGAGAATACCAGGAACGAAAGCGCGGAAAGTGTGGTCAGAGCAGAGCCGATTCCCTCGGTGTAAAGTATCTCAATAGTGGATACAACGCTTTCCTTCGCCATAAAGCCGCTTACGAGCGATACCACCAGCCGCCAGTCCCCGAGCCCGATCGGAGCCATTACAGGTGCGATAAGACCCGCCCCGCGTGCAAGTATGCTGTTCCCGGCATCGCTTGTGAGCCTCATGCCGAGGTCGAAGCTTTGCAGGAACCATACCGCGAGGGACGCTATCAGAATGACAGAGAACGCCCTCTGGAGGAAGTCCTTCGCCTTTTCCCACAGGAGCTGCGCCACGTTGCCCACTCCCGGCATACGGTAGTTCGGAAGCTCCATGACGAAGGGCACAGCCTCGCCCTTGAACAGGGTCTTCTTGTACAGGCACGCCGCGAGTATCCCGACAAGCACTCCGAACAGATACAGTCCAATGTAAATGAGCCAGCCTATCCCGGGGAAGAACGCGTCAACGAAGAACGCGTATATCGGCATCTTTGCCGAGCAGCTCATGAACGGTGTGAGCAGTATCGTCATCTTACGGTCGCGCTCACTCGGCATGGTGCGCGTCGCCATGACCGCCGGCACCGAGCAGCCGAAGCCTATGAGCAGCGGCACTATGCTCCGTCCGGAAAGACCTATCTTACGCAGCATCTTGTCCATGAAGAACGCAACGCGCGCTATATAGCCGCTGTCCTCAAGAATGGAGAGGAAGAAGAACAGGGTCACTATTACCGGAAGGAAGCTAAGGACGCTTCCTACGCCTTCAAACAGTCCTCCGACGATAAGACCGTGTATCACCTCGTTGACATCGGCGGCGGTGAGCGCTTCGTCAACAAGCTCTGTCAGCGCGCCGACGCCAGTTTCTATCAGATCCTGAAGAAATGCGCCTATGACGTTGAACGATAGAAACGATATCAGCAGCATTATGACGATAAACAGCGGTATAGCGGTGTATTTACCGGTAAGTACGCGGTCTATCCTTCGGCTCCGGATATGCTCCTTGCTCTCGTGAGGCTTGGTAACTGCGGCGGCGCATACTCTGAATATGAATGAGAACCGCATATCGGCTATCGCGGCGCTTCGGTCAAGTCCGCGCTCCGATTCGAGCTGAGAAACGATGTGCTCTATCGTCTCCTCCTCGTTACGGTCCAGCCCGAGCTGCGTTATCACCGGTTCGTCGCCCTCCGCCACCTTGCTTGCGGCAAATCGTATCGGAAGGCCGGCGGACTCCGCGTGGTCGTCGATGAGGTGAGCTATACCGTGCAGGCATCTGTGGACTGCGCCGCCGTTGTGTGAACGGTCGCAGATATCCTGTCGCACAGGCTTTTCCTGATAGTACGCGATGTGCAGGGCATGGGACACAAGCTCCTCAATACCCTCGTTCTTGGCGGCGGAGATCGGGACTACCGGGACTCCGAGCCGCGCCTCCATTTCGTTTACGTCGATACCGCCGCCGTTCGCGGTCAGCTCATCCATCATGTTCAGCGCCACGACCATGGGTATGTCCATTTCGAGGAGCTGAACGGTCAGATACAGGTTGCGCTCGATGTTGGTGACATCGACTATATTTATGATCGCGTGGGGCTTTTCGTCAAGCACAAAGCTTCGCGAGACGATCTCCTCGCTCGTGTACGGCGACATGGAGTAAATTCCGGGAAGGTCAGTTATTACCGCCTCGGGGTGACCCTTGATGACACCGTCCTTACGGTCAACGGTAACTCCGGGAAAGTTGCCGACATGCTGTTTCGAACCGGTAAGCCGGTTGAACAGGGTTGTCTTGCCGCTGTTCTGGTTGCCGACAAGCGCAAGCTTCAGGGTAGTTCCTTCCGGCAGCGGGTCGCCGCTCCCCTTGGGGTGGAACTTTCCTCCCTCGCCGAGACCGGGGTGTGCGGTCTGGCGCTTATCGCCCTTCTTCACGACGGAGGACTTCTTTACCTCTGCCTGTGTACTGTGGGGTCGTTCCGAGACCTCTATCTGTTCGGCATCCGCAAGGCGCAGGGTGAGTTCATACCCGTGCAGACGCAGCTCCATAGGGTCTCCCATGGGGGCGAACTTCACGAGGGTGAGCTCGGTACCCGGAATAACGCCCATGTCAAGGAAATGCTGGCGGAGCGCGCCGCTTCCGCCTACTTTCTCAACAACTACGGTCTCGCCCGCCTTTATATCTTTCAGTGTAGTCAATTTATCGCTCTTCTCCTTTATTATGCAGTGCGGTCTACCCGCTGTGACTGTAATTATATCACATTTTTGGCGATTTGACAATGTTTTTTCTGAGAATGCACGAGGTAAGTAATGCCTTGTACCGTTCGTCATTTTGGCTATAATGCGATGTAAAATAGTTGCTAAATTTGGAATATCAGACAACCTTGAGCTGTTTTTTCTTATATTTGCATAAAAATGAAAAAAACACTTGATTTTTTTGAAAAAGTGTGCTATAATATCATCTACAGTCTTAATATTCGCGGATGTGGCGGAATTGGCAGACGCGCTGGCTTCAGGTGCCAGTGGCAGCAATGTCGTGTGGGTTCAAGTCCCGTCATCCGCACCATAAGTCTGTCGGCGGGATGCCGCCGTTATATTTCGAGGTGTGGCTCAGTTTGGTAGAGCGCTGCGTTCGGGACGCAGAGGCCGTGGGTTCAAGTCCCGTCACCTCGACCAATTGTCGAATGACCAAACGCCCCGCAAAACCGCTTATAATCAAGGTTTTGCGGGGCGTTTGTTTAGCTTTTCAATCCGTACACTCTGGCGCAAAATAGCACACAAAATGACAACTATGGGTGTCAGATAGGGTGTCAAAAACTACTGCAAAAAAAGGCGGTATGCTTCCCTTTGATAGAGGTAGGCATACCGTATTTTGTTATTCTCTAACGCCTTTTGTGATATTCTAACAAAACGCTGACAGACAGTTAAAAATCTGTTAGAATAATACGAAAGGAGCGTTATGCTATGATTAAGATTGTGTTGTCAACGAAGCTTGGCGAGCTCCGTATGACGCAGGCAGAGCTGTCCCGCAAGACCAATATCAGACCTTCGACGATCAGCGAATGGTACAATGGCTTTGCGGAACGGATCAACCTTGAACATCTTGACCGTATCTGCGAGGTGCTCGGCTGTGAGATCACCGACATTATAGTCCGCGTACCCGCAAGCAAAGATGTACATAAGGACTAAACGCCCTTCCCCGAATGGCTTTGGCTGTTCGGGGTCTTTTTGTTAATCGGGGATATGCTCTATCAGATCGCCGGGCTGACAATGAAGCAGATTGCATACTGTATCAAGGCTCGATATGCCTATCATTTCATTTGACCGTAAATGCTGTATGGCGGAATTGCCAAGAAGATTGTCTTTTTTCAGCTTGTATGAAGTATATCCCTTTTCTTTCAGCTCTTCCAGAATATCTACTTTATACCGAAACATATCATCACGCCCTTTCCTCTTTTTCTTTTAATATACCACATCTCGCGGGAAAATGCAATAGCGAGGCAGTATTTCGCTGAATTTCGTTCTATATATAGGATTGTGCTTATTGTACAATCCGACAAAGATATATTTGTATAATTTGCACAAATGAAACACAATGCATTCGTAAACATTGCCGTCTTGACTATTCCCGAAAAATCGGCTATAATATAGACATAGCGAAACGATAAACACACTAACTAAATCAACAGGAGGAAACACAATATGAAAAAGATAGCAAAGTTCGACGACCTGATGATGAGGGCTCGCAGCGGCGAGGATATCAAGCTCAAAGAACACGGAGTTAATCCCACACTCTACTGGGCGTACCAAAAGAGCTTGGATCTCAAACACAGGTACCTCAACTTCAACGACGCGATATGGGATAACCAAATACCCGAGATCGTTCAGCAACTCCGCGAAGCTGGCAAAAAGAAGTTTACAATATCCAGCACTTACAGCGGAATGACCGAAACAATCCACGAGTTCATCAAGAACGGGTGCAGGTTAAGCGGAATGACCACCGTAAAAACCTACACTACCAATTGGGAGACCGGCGAAAACGACATAATCCCCGCGTTCGTACTCACAATCAAAGAATAACAATAAACACAAACAGACAACAGGAGGACACCACAATGACAACCATTCAGACACAGAACTTCGGAGTAGAAATCGAAATGACAGGTATCACCCGCGAAACAGCGGCAACGGTCATAGCAAAGCACTACGGCACCGACAGCGTCAAGCACGCTGGCGGCTCCTACGACAAGTACACCGCCAAGGACACCAAGGGCAGGACATGGCAGGCTATGAGCGACGGAAGCATTAAGCCGGAAAAGAGGAACGGCAAGACAAGAACAGAGGCGAGCAGCTCATACAAGTGCGAGGTGGTAACGCCCATACTCCAGTACGAAGATATAGAGGACTTACAGCAGATCATACGCGACCTCGTAAAAGAGGGCGCTATCGTCAACGACAGCTGCGGAATTCACATACACGTTGACGGAGCAAATCACACACCCGCAAGCCTCGTTCGTCTGCTCAACTTCGCCGTAGGCAGACAGGAGCTGTTCAACGAAGCGCTACACAACGAGCATCGTGAGCGCTGGTGCAAGACCACAAAGCTCAGGCTGCTCAAAGCTCTGAAACAGTACCCGAATATCACAAGAGAAGAATTGCAGAGAGTATGGTACAGCTCCGTGAACGATGATTACGCGGGCGGTATATCCACCGAGCACTACAACTCTACCCGCTACCACGGCGTCAATCTCCACGCTTTCTTCACAAAAGGCACAGTGGAATTCAGATTGTTCAACAGCACACTCCACGCGGGGAAGATCAAAGCATACATACAGTTCTGCTTGGCAATGAGCGCGTGGGCGATAAACGCCAAGAATAACCTCTACTTCAAGGGCGTAGGCGCATACACGGCCGCACAGAAAGAAAAGCTGATGAAGGGAATGCTCAAGCGCAGGCTCGGAATGAGCGGACCGGAATTCAAGACCGCAAGGCTTCACCTCACGGCAGTATTCAGAGAGAAAGCAGCGGCAGAGGCGGCACAGATCGCCGCTACCGAGAACACGGCAATATCCGCATAAATCCAACAAGCTGACCTATCGGCAATACGGGGAGATTGGAGAACATTATGACAACGAAAAGACTTTACATTGCTTACGGCTCAAACCTGCACAGAGGACAGATGGCTCACCGCTGTCCCGATGCCAAAGTCGAGGGCGTGACCTCGATACCTGATTACACCCTGCTCTTTCGCGGAAGTGGTGTAGCGACTATCGAGCCGAAGAAGGGTGACAGCGTTCCGATAGTCGTGTGGTCGATCTCCAAGCGCGACGAAATGAGCCTCGATGTGTATGAGGGATTTCCCCGCCTGTATATCAAGCAGGATTTCACAGTCGAGCTGAACGGTGAAACAGTCACCGCTATGGCATACATTATGACCCCGGGCAGAGAGATCGCAGAGCCGCCCGTACACTACTACAATACTATCCTCACCGGCTACAAGGATTTCGGTATGGATACTGCATACCTCAAAAAGCACGCCGACGCTTGCAAGCCGAAGCCGCAGACACCGAAAGTCAAGGTGATGAATTTTGCCAAATTACAGAAACACGGCATCAATACGCACATTTGCCCCCGGTGCGGCGATTACAGTATGGAGAAAAATCTGTATCACAACTCGCTGTCACGTTTCGCGGATATATATGTCTGCCCGACCTGCGGAATGGAAGAAGGGATAATGGCGTTCAAAGGTGAAAAGAATAAGTTTTCGGAGTGGTACGCCGCCAATATATAATATATGGTGTTGCAACCCTCTGAAATAACGCTCAGGGCGCGTTTACGCATAAAGCTATATCGAATATAGCCTAATATGTAAACGCGCCCACAGCGGCGGATAGAGACTATCAGCGTTATTGTCATTACGCACAAATATTCCCTCTCGGATTGTGCATTTCTACAAAATCACCCGTTGAGTGATATTTTTTTCAAAAACCCATTGACAAATCACCCATTGAGTGATATAATGTAATTACAGTAAAGAACGAAAGGGGGAATGCAAATGAGGGTAAAAAAGAAAGCTGCCGAGCTCCTCACAGCAATCGACAGCAATCTCGATACGGTGCTTAACATACTGGCAAAGTTAGCACTCGTGTCAATGTCCATAAAGACGATAGTCGAAATATGGACAAAATAAACCCAGCACAGTACCGGAGGGCGAAAGCCCTCTGGGAAGTGCATATAATATTATAACACACAAAAGGGGGTGTTGTCAATGGAGAACAAGAAAATTACCATAGCGAAGATCGCTCTGAAAAGCGCACTTGTTGTTTTGTTCTTCGTATCATTGATTAGAATTGTACTGATGTAACCAAATCGAGAGGAGGATCGCGTATGAAACGACTTGAAACATTTACTCTTAAACAGATAACCGATTATCTTATAGACGAGATCGCCGGCAGGCGTCACATCTCCAAAGCGCTGGCAAGACGGCTTTTCGCTAATGCAATATCCTACAATATAGTCGTTGAAGCGATCAATGAACAGATTGATTTTCTTATAGACTATGAGGAGAACGAAGAAGTCAACGCAATAATGAAGCGTATCGCAGAACACCAGTAACAAGCGCGGGGGCGACCACGCTCCCGCAGAAAGGAAATATTATGAACAAAAAGGAAATAATGAAAATGCTCTATGAGGCAATAGCGGACAAGAAGATGATTGAGCCGTCCATTCTCTGGGATTGCGTAGGCAAGGATGCAAACGGTGAAGAGTGGGACAAGATCGTAGCACTTACAAATGAGCTTGCCGTGAACGCATTTACCGCAGGCTTCAACACGGCAATGGAAATAATGAGAGGATAAGGGGGATCAGCTATGAGCAGTATCAAGGAATTGCGCGCCGCCACAGGAATGACGCAAAAGGCGTTTTCGGAATACTTCCACATTCCGAAAAGAAATATAGAGAATTGGGAGGGCGGCACTCGCGCAGCTCCCGAATACCTTATCGAACTTATGGAATATAAGCTGAATAAGGAAGGACTGCTCAAAGAGCCGGAGAACAAAAACCAATCGTAACCAATTGTCAAACCAATGATTCGACAACTGTTTCGACAACTGTTTCGATGATTCGTAAACTCATTTGACAACTGAAAAAGGCGGGAGCACTGCACAACTGCAATGCTCCCGCCTTATTTTATTGCTTTTCGAGATCTTTGTTCCATACCCAAGAAAACAGTTCCTTCAGGCGTGACATTTCGCCGGACACCTTATCAATCGTGTAAATATGAGCACTGCCCTTGTACGCAGCGGGTATCTTGATGCTTGTTCCCGCTCCCGCGTAGGTGGTGGCAGTAGTCTTGATCGTAACCTTGTCGCTTACTGCGAATGCTTCCGTTGGTTCGTCTGTCGGTACTTTCTCTTTTCCGAGAACGCAGTTGATGATCTGCTGATACGGGAAATGCTTGCCCGGACAACTGCCGTTCGGTCTTGCCACAGGCGCTATATCCGAATGACCGACAAGGTGGTTTCTGTCGATTATCGGAGTAACGCCGTTCTTCTTCATATGCGGTATGATAACTTTCTTGATAAGCTCCACCGCCGCCGCGATCTGCTTGTTGTTGATATTGCCCCACTGACAATGCACAAATTCTATCGAATATGTGTAGTAGTTCGCGTTCGTCTTCCTCTGCTTAACGAGCGGCAATGTCGAATTTCCGTAGTACAGCGGGTCGCCAGGTGTTGTTCTCGTTCCATTGCACCAAGCGGCATTGTCTGGATCGACAAGCTGGTATATGTCGCCGTTCGTATCTATGAGCCAGTTCGGCGAGATTGCGCCGGGAGACATATAGTAATTTAAGGCGGGAGTAACGCTTGTGCCCCCCGTCTGGTGAAAGCATATCATATCGGCTTTCCACCCGCACCGCCCGTTGTAGTGGTTTGGGGAAAACAGCTTTATCAGCTTATTTATTAGTTTCTTTATCATTTTCCTTTGCCTCCAATATGTAGTCGCCTATCGGATTCCCGACTTCGAGCCAATGCTTCATTGTAGATAACGCTACATCGGTCCAGGCGGAAAAGACCTTAAAAGGCACTACCGCCGCCACAGCGGGAAATTTCTGAACAAACCAGTCGTAGACAAGGCGAAGTTTTAACTGTCCTGTGCCGTCGCCCAGCAGCCTCTCCGCCTCCGTTACCGCGTACTTCAACCACTCGATAACCTTGTCTTTCTGATTCTTGCAAAGATACACTATAACGATAACGCCGATCACGGCACCTATCGCCAGAGCTATGATGTCACTTACATTCATCTTGTGTGTCAACTCCTTTCAATTGCTCGGATAGTTCCGCTTTGGGATATCCGTATTTACTTGATGTGACTGCCCGGACGCAGTTCTGCACCGCGTAGCTCGCAAAAGACACCTCACTTGCTCCCCACAATGTCTGTATGATCGTAGCGGCAAGCGTTTCAAGCGGGTTTTTGTCGAAGATAGATAATACATAACTCGCTGCCGTGAAAACAGTGCTGAAAACTATGCAGCCTATCAGCCACTTTTTGGAAAATTCCATTTTCTTCTTATTGCCGGAACGCCTATTTTTCGGCGTTTCTGCTGTTTTGCTCTTTGGCCGCGTTCTTGTAATTTCTATCTTCATTTCGCCACCACCTACTTATTGATGTGCCTGCTCGTGTATAAACGCTTCAAGCTGTGATATCCCCGTAGTCACCGGTCCGTCACACCCTTGCTCGGCAAGTCCTTTTAGACAAGCGAGCAAACCTACTGTTATTATTGATACTTCCTTTTTCAGAGCCTTTATATCTTCGTCCTGCTTGTTCTGCCGCAGATACCAGCGATAAACCGCGAAGATTGCACCGAAGATTACAAAAAGAGCGGACAGCACCGCAGCTATTGCCACAATATTGTCCGTTGTAAGTACAATTCCATTGTCCATAGGAATACCCCCATTTTAATAAAAATCCCCCTACGATCTCAATCGTAAGGGTTTTCTTCATAATATGACGGGTCGTCTTCATAATCGGGGCATTCTTCCGCAAAGCTCCGGACGAGCTTGAAATCCTCCACCATTTTATTGCGGAAGTTCTCACAGTCGCAGTGCTGCGTAAGTCCGAGATACGAACGAATTACGGACAGTGCATAGTCAAGCGTTATTTCTCCGGTAGTATAGTGCTCCATTACATACCGCAAATGCCGCTTCATATGCAAGGTGGTTGACTTGCGCAGCGTGATCCTGTCCGGCCACACTCTCTTTCCCACAAATTCAACTCCTGCATCCAGCGGTATTATTGCCGTCTTGCTGTTGAGTTGCAAGCCGAGATTGTCATACAGATATGATTCAAAGCGAAACAGAATATCCTGCGCTTTCTCCTTGCTCGGAGCGAGGAATATCATATCGTCCATATACCGCAAATAGTACGGAGCACCCAGCACTCGTTTTATGTAATGGTCTGCCGAGCTCATAACGACATTACCCGTGACTTGCGAGATCAGACTACCGACCTGCATTCCGATACCGAATACTCTCTCGCATTCCTCAACATTGGAGCTGTCGAGCGACAAGCCGAACGGTCTGCCGTCGCACTTTATCGCCGTTTCCAGGAACCATTCCATTCTATCATCACGGATAGGTTTGCAGAGATATTTCATCTGCACTTCAAAAGGAATACGAAAAAAGAATTTTGCAATATCCATTTTGCAGATCACCCATTTATCGGGCTTTCTGCTCACAAGTCGGATCCAGTTCTGCAATGTATCGCACGCTTTTATCGGTCCTTTTCCCGCGATAGATCCGTATGAATGTTCATAGAATGACTTGCGGTAAATAGGCCACAAAATGTTATATGCCGCACAGTTTGCAACTCGGCAGCTGAACGGCATTACAGTGATGATACGCTTTTTAGGGTAATACTCGTAGAATTCGTGCATTCCGTCAACCTTGTAGGTCTGCCATATCAGACTGTTCTGTAAGTTGATAAGGTTTTCCTCCAAGTTCGCTGAATAGTTCAGCACTTCGGACTTGTAACGCTTGTCTTGCCGCGCCATCCGATAACCGTCATACAAATTCTCAAAATCAATAAATCTTTCAAAAAGTTGTTCGTGCTTTTCCATTCAGCTACTCCCAAAGGGCTGTGCGTTGCAGTCGGGTCTTGCATAAGCTCACCGGTCACGGCATACACAGCAGACTATTTTTACCCCGCGTTATGCGACGAAAGAAACAGATCCCTTATAAATACCCCCTGTACTGACAGCAAACCCGTGAGTCTGCTGTATCTGACGGTGGGGATAAGCGGCGCGGAAGCCCTGGTTGTCGTTGGAGTTCGAGCGGGCGTTGTTGCCGTTGACCGCGAAGACGCCGTTCTGGGCGCCGTTGTTCCAATTGCCGCCCGCAATGAAAGCGCTGACGATCTGTTCCTTATGTTTTCGGCTGACCATTGACGGTTTTGAGCCAGCCGCCTAACATCTTACCGATCTCTACGACTTTGGCGCTCCATATCTCATATTTCTTCGGAGGGAGAAAACCTAAATCGTGAGACAAGCGCAAATATGCACGCAGCTTCGCCAGCTCAACATCAAGCTCCTGCAAGGTGGATTTCTTGTAATACTTTTTCTGTGCCTCTATGCACCGTTCGAGTATTATATCCATACAATGCTTGATGTCAATGACAAGCGCGTACTTCTCGGATTTCGGGAATTGAGCAAGTGCGGGATAGGCATACTCGAACATATCAAATATCTTTTGCAATATCTGTAATTCGGTTGCCACCGCGATCCCCTCTTTCCGACTGCGCTGTGAGATGTATTATAGCACAGTTTTCGGAGGTTGTCAGCGTTTTGTTAGAAAATAACTTTATTCGGGAGATTATAACGAAAAGCGTTATTTTTGAAAAATATATACTCCGCTCCGCGTAAGCGGAGCGGAGAGTGTCGGCGCTATCGCGCCTTAATCAGTACACAGTTATACAGTAGGCAGGTCAACATAAGCGGCGCGGAAGCCCCGGTCGACGAGGGAGAGCGAGCGGGCGTAGTTGCCGTTGACCGCGAAGACGCCGTAATGGGCGCCGTTGAACCAATGGCCGCCCGAAAAGAAAGCGCGTTCGTCCTGCGAGCTGTCAGCCCAGAAGCCGTCGCCATTGTAAATGCCTGCGGTATTATCGGATTTGAGCATACCGAGAGCCATAAGATAATGCTGTGCAGTTTCACAAACACCCGCGTCAACGGTAACAGCTTCAAAGTCGCAGTTGTGGCTGCCCATATTAGCAGCGGTGGGTGTTCCGGTTATCCACTTCCATACGCTTCCTGTCCATTCGAGCTTGAGGGAGTTCGATGTCGTACCCTGACCGTTCGGAACAATAAGCGCACCGGTTGTACCGTCGATAGCTCTCCAAAGAGAAGAAGAAGCGCCCTGCGGATTGTCGCTGTCAGCAGCGTCATTACCGAAGGTAAGTCCGTCATTGGAGATGACCTGAAGCTCGCCCTTTACCAGACGAATACCGCCCTGCCATTCCCAGATATTACCGTTCATATCCCAGATACCTTCGACTGTTCCGTCGTGAGACCACGAAAGCGGACCGGTGCCTGTCGCTACTCTCTGAACTCTACCGCTGCTGTCGCGAGCCATAGAGGGAACAGCCTTGTAGGTTGTTTCGGAAATATCCTTGCCATAGTTATTGTTGCCCTTAGGCTGTGTACCGTTTTTGAGGCACCAAAGAGCAATAGCCATCCATTCAAGACGGGTTGCGACGTGCCAGCCCTGCCCCTTATTGACGCAGTAGTTGATTGCTGTATCGAGCGGAATATTTGTTTTTGGATCCTGCGCGGGGAGCGAATACGCTCTTTCGTTGGAACCTACATTCTGATACTTGGAGAAGTAGAAACAATCTACCTCACGACCGTTGATGATCCACGCGGGGAATGTCTCGGTGGATGGGCCGACACCGAGCTGCGCCCAAGTCTGCTTGGGTACCTTCACCACAATAGAGGGAAAGCCCTTGTCGTCATATTTCATTTCGTTTCCGGGGCATACTGCCTGTAAAGCGATGTTCGCAATATCAAAGTTGCTCATAGTTTTTGTTCTCCTTTCGTTATATCGCCCAAAGAGCGAGCGTACATCTGTCAATGTTGAACGGTACGGGTCTGCGTTCCGTTATTGTTTCGGGTTCCTCGTCTTCCTCGTTGCCCTCGGCTTCCACCTCAACATCTTCATACTCTCTTGCGGGGATTGAGATCTGTGCAACATACGCGCGTCCTGCCGCAGAGCCTATCACGAGATTGCCGTCTTCGTCAGAGCATACATCGATCTCGACGGGATCATCAGCCTCACGCTTTGCAAGGTTGATGGTGAGGTCATCGTCGAAACAAATCTTGTTACCTGTTACCTCGTACTCGATCTTAGGTCCTTCGTTCATTTCGATTACATTCATTTGTTAAATCCTCCTGTAATTGTGAATCTTATCGTAGCCGATTTTGCCGAACCGGTATACTCGGCTTTGAAACCGTTGACTAACTTTTCTGTGATCACGACTTCACCGACATTGCCTTCAAAGCCGAGCACTTCCGCTGTGACATTGTATCTTACATTTTCCATTGTATAGCCAAGTGCCACACTTGCCTTTGAGTTGTTAAAAGGATATTTTGATGCGTTCGTGAACGACTTTGTCAAAACATCAAATTTATACAACTCTGTTGTCTGCGCGTCGAGTGCCGCTATCTGCGTATCGTGAACATCTATCCTGTCCTCGTTCTCCCAGTGATCGAGACGCATACCGTTCAGAATGAGTTGTGTTGCAAGACGAACATCGTCAAGCCGCACTTCCTCGGTTTCGCCCTCCTGTAACCACCGCAGACCGCACATCAGAATATCTATTGCCATTTCGTGAGCGTCGAGCGAATCCTCGATATTGTTGAAATGGTTTGCATCCTGCATTGTACCCTGCTGCATTACCTCACCGTAGGGAGTTACCGAGTACACATTTGCGAGCCCTGCCTGTTCGAGGATTTTGAACAGTCCCGTTTCCGATATGACGTGATCAGTCCATATTGTCCTGTTCCTCATTAAGTTGTGCCCTCCTTAACCGTGAATTCAAACCAGTATAACACGCCCGTTTGTCTGTTGTCGATTGTGATATTGCAGTCCTGATGCGACCACAGCTCGCCGTGATTGTTGTACAGTTCAACGCGGTTTATCGTTATTGCCTGCTCGGGTACTATTGACGCGCTTACGCGGACAACGCCTGTATTGAGCATTACCGCGTCAGTAATAGGCACCTGTGCCGATGAAGAGCCAACATAGTATTTCATATACCCGACGCGCTTTTTGATAAATGCGCGAAGATCGTACAGTAACGCTGTATCAACTGCCATTTTATCACCGTCCTTTCGATTATTTCAAGGGCGATCCGAAGGGAGTTCCGCAGTATTGGGCGTTAAATCCCGCAGACGCTCCCGCCGCCTCAAACCCTATATCGCCACCCCGCGTTGTTCCGCTTGCGGAAGGTTCGGGGATAGTTCCTGTTTCCGTGTTATGATAACCCGTTTCCGTTATGACCATTTCCGTATCGACTGCGTTCTGCGACGCTCCGCCGCGAGCTGCTGCTTCCGGAATTGTTCCCGCTTCAACCTCGCCGCTTGACGCAGGAGTAAACACGCTATCTGTGGCTTCGGAGCTTGCTGTGACTGTATCGGCATACTTTGAGCCTTGCTTTGCTCTGCCCGGTATTGTTCCCGCTTCGGAAGTGCCGGACTGTGCCGGTACATAGGTCACATCTTCTCCGAACGACAAAGCCTCGATATTATCCGTGTATATCCTGCCTTGTTCGGCGGTGTATGGGGATGTTCCTGTGAGCGTATCGCCCGTATCGGTTATCGCATACGGATTTTCAAATCCTCCCGCAGTGGCTTCAACGGTATCGGTATATATTGTACCGCTTTCCGCAGCATAAGGTTTTGTGCCTGCGGGCGTTATCGTGAAATCAACATCCGTGCCGACAAACCACGCATCTATTGCTCCTCTGCTTATCTGTCCTTGCTCTGCTGCATAAGGCTTCGTTCCGGCTGTTGCAACCGCGAAATCTGCGTCTGTAAACAAAGAGGCTATATCTACCATACCTTTGCTTACACCGCCCTTCCAGGCGGGTTCAGGCGCTGTTCCTGCGGGGTAGTCATTTGCCTCTGCCACAAAGTAAGGCGTATCCGTTCCGAGTGAGAATATGTCAATGATATTCTGATTTATCTGTCCTTGTACCGCAGGTTCGGGCAATGTACCGGCAACTACCTGATCGGTCATCGGTACGGGATAAAAAACATCAAGACCGGTGCCGTTAACAACAATGCCATAATCGTAAATGCGTCCGGGCATTGCCTCATACGGTATCGTACCCGCAAAGTGCGGATTGAAAAGAGCATAGGTGAATGTGCAGCCGACAAGAATTGTAGCGCGTGTGCGTATGGTGATCTGGTCGGTCTCCATAACAGAACGCACATCTTTGAATATGCGTATCATTCGCTCCAATTCCGACTGGCGGATATCTGCACGGTGTTCGGTAACATCAAGCACTATACGGAAGTAGTAAGGTCTTCCTCCGTACTCAAACCACTCTTCAAGAAACGTTCCGGGATAGACACTATTCAGAGCCTTTTCCACGCCGCCCCGTGTTCCCATGTGACGGTGTACCTCAAAGTGTGATTTTATCAATGCACGCTTGGCGGCAAGCGGAGCAGCCCACATATACCAATCTATCTTGTAGTCGTATGCGAGAATATCGCAAAGTTCCTCGTCAAGCTCGTCTATGCGGGTGTATATATCCGCTAAACGGTTAAGCTCGTATAGCTTGGTAAGTTCTTCGGCTGTCGCGTCCGCTATGGCGTTCAGCTTTTTGCTCGATGTAAGCGCAAACGGAAATGTAGATAAGAGGTTATCCTTTACATAGGCTCTACTCATCTTCATATCCTCCGTTCACAATATTGGTATCACGGATATGAGCCACCTGCGGCACATCGTATGTGTCACCGCTGCGCAGGTGGGTGAATGTAGGCGAGCGTATCACTACACGCTTGACGCCTGTCTGCATTAGCATATTTTCAAGCATTGACGGGTTTATGTCCCGTCCGAGCTTGGCATACTGCCATTTTACAAATCTGTCGACCTGATAGGCAATAGCTGTCTGAATATCTGTGAGCGAGATCTGCGTGTCAACCGAGATGTAGTAAGTGAAATCAATGTCGTATTGTACTACTTCGGGGTCTTTTACCGCTACATAGTCCGTGAGCGGTCTCACCATATCTTGGTTACAAGCCGTGTATATCTCGTCCTTGATAGTGCTTGTGGCGATCTCGCCGTCCTGCATCAGAGCATAGATATAGACGTGACCCGCGAGATCGTGAGTGAATTCTACATCTATCTTATCTTCGCTTATAAGACTGCCGTTGTTGCGGAGCTTTATTGTCAGCAGATTGTTTGAATAGTCGAGATAGTAATCAGTACCGAGAGCCGCAGGAGTAGAAGAGCCGTGAGCATACACATTTATAGTGTTTTCGATGATGTAATTTCCGCCTACAAAAGCGTACCGTTCATCATCTTTCGGGAAAGTATCACAGGTGACCTTTGTCTGCTCCCGCGGTCTTACTGCCTTTACATCTGTGATTTCATCAGACACCGATTTCGCCCAGAATATATATGCGCCCTCAGCTCCGGCAGTAGAGAAGCTGTCGAGAACTCGGCGCATTGCCTGGAAGTATGTTTCATCGTCCTGCTGATCCGTTCCGCCGTCAGTCTCGGTGATGTTTTCGCAGTAGTCGAAAAACATAATGTTATCTTTATCGACCAGCGTATCTATCTGACCTACCACATAACCGTTTCCGATAACACCGGGCGTATCACAGTCTGCTTTGACATCTATGTATGTGCTGCCTATCGGGATAAGGGTATCAACGGTAGTCGCCCAAGTAAGCACCTGCGACCTATCCGTTACTCTTGTTCCCGCAGGAATGGTTATTGCCGTGCTCTGCGCTGCGACAATATGGAAACGGACTGTACAGGTTGATACTTGCGCGTCCTTTCGCACAAGTGAGTATATCCATTCACCAAGTGCGTCAAGGTTTTCTCCTTCAGCTCTGGACGGTATATTCTGATTGCCGACATAGTTTATACGGACAAGCCCTTTTACAATAGCGTCCGCTATCCACGAAAGCACAAGGCGTTCGGGGTCGGCAGGCTGCAATGTTCGTCCCGTGAAAGACTGATACGCAGATACCAGATTGGCAATGACCGTACTGCTGTCGGTTGAAACAAACTGATATTCGTCATTCCTCATTTATCTCCACCTCCAGTATGGCCGTGAGCTTCGCCGACGTCGCTGTGCTCATATCAAACTTAATGTCTATCAGCTTACATCTCGGCTCGAATTCTTCTACGGCTTCGGTGATCTCCGACACCATAAGCGCTTGCGCTACATCTATCGGCTTGTCGATGTATTCCATAGGCATACCGAATTCACGGTACATAGGTATCGTACCCTTGCGGGTAGAAACGATCAGCATTAAGTTCTGCATAACAGATTTCGTCAGATCGTTCTCGACCACTATTGCTTCAAACGGCGTGTCGCTGCGCACAATATGTACTGCCATTCGATCACCCCTTTGCATATTCCGTGATAGATACAGATATATCCGCACCTATCATATTTCCTTTTTTGTCGTATTCCTCGCCTTTGACCTCAAAAGACTTGACAATCCACCGATATGAACCGTATGCTTTGTTTCCGAGAACGAATGATACGGCATTACCGTTATTCACATATCCGCGAAGCGTCGCTATCGAACTGTCGGGCGCTACACCAAGCACCTTTGATACTCGGATAGAGAATGATATGCTTTCGGGGTCAGAGCCCGTATATTCTACCAATCCCTTTCCGTTGATGCGCTTGTGTACCGCGTATGTTGACGAGCCTTTGTAAGAGATCGAGCGAGCTGTTTTTATTGATTCGGGAGAAACGAGGAACGCTACTCCGCCTAATGCTCCGACCTGCATTTCTCACTCCCCCTTTATAGTGTTCCTAATACATAACCGTTTCCGTTGAATGTTCCGTCGTAGAGACAAAGAACAGGCATTCCGGGCAGCGGTGCCCACCCCGCAACGGGAGCCCACTGTACGATTTTCAAATCTCCGGACATCATACCACCTACATCGTTGAACATAACACGAGCGGTACTGCCGCTTACGCTTGAAACGATGCCCACACGGACAAGTCCGTTGAACTGCGACGGATTTAAGCTGTCGTTATCAAGGTTCATTGTATCACCTACCCGTAGATCAACTCGTTAACTCTGTCCTGCACAGCCTGATAATCATATCCGGCATCAGCCATTTTTTCCTTGCGCTCCTGTCCTGCGCCCCAGTCTCCACGAATTACCTCAGTCGCGAGCTGGTCTATCTGCTCCTGCGACATTCCGGAAGAAGAGGACGAATTATCACTCTTTTCGGAACTCAACGCCTTTTGTCCTTTTACTGTGGTGGTGTAGCCGCTGCTCCCGCCGCTCGCCTTATGTGTAGCGGTCTTTATCAGATATGTTCCGTCGAATTTGCCGAAACCGCTGACAGCGAATGTTGCTCCCGCCACCAGAGCAGGATCGCCCGGCACTGTGAATTCAGCCTCGAACGCGAATTTGTTGTAGAGCCGCAGCATTTCTTTCGCCAGAGCCTTTGCTTCTTCGACGGTGCCGACCTTTTGCTGTATCTCCAGTTTCTGATTGGAGTTGTTCTTCGGGTCGTAATCTTCGGCTTTCTGCGTCCACTCTATCAGAGTACCGTCGTTGTCGTAGTAAACATGGCAGAGAGCGTATGTCTGCGTTTCGTTGGTGTACAGCTTGTATTTAATTATCTTACCGCTGCCTTTGCTGAATGTCCGTACCGGTCCTTTTACTTCATATTCCTTCTGGTCGAATATGACGATTATCTTATTGCAGACCTTCACGGAAAACCCCGCGTCCTGGCAGAGCTTTTTGAGAAACATAATATCCGAACAGCGATACTGCTCAACTCTCGCGTATGACGGTACAGGCTTTGGCAAATACTGCACCGCCATACCCGCGTTGTTTGCTATCTCTCCGGCTATCTTTTTCAGATCGTAGCTTTCCCAGGATTTGCTGTGCTGTGTCTGCTGCAATGTGCAGTTGTACGGCGCGGAAGTACCGCGTATCGTTATTGTGCTCGGCGGTCCCTGCATAGAAACCGAATCAAGCTCAAACGCTCCGCAATCGAGAACAGCGTCACCGCCGTTTGAATTCCAGTTGCAAGCGGATATGACCGCTTGAATTGACATAGCTTTTCCCGCTTCCCACATAGCACCGAGCCACTTTGAAGACCACACCTCGTCACGGTCTTGTACCTTTATTTCGAGTGTGTCCGCGTCGTCCTCGTCGTGATCCTCGTATGTGATAGACAAAAGATACTGTTCAAGGTCTTTTGATATATCCGCACCGTCGAATATTACCTTGGCTTTCGTGCGCCTTGCAAGGGACTGGTCGCTCATTTATCACGCCCTCCTCCACGGCGGCAGGTTGTCATTGGTAATGACATTCGATACATCGGGAAGTATCAGCTTGACACCTGCCGAGAAAATGTAGTCTTTGTGGTAATCAATATTGGCGTTCATCAGAGCGTCCGTGAAATCGGTACTGCCGAGCTCGTTATAAGCTATGCTATCCCACATATCGCCCTGCTTGGTGATGTATGTTTTGCTCACTTATATGACGACCTCCTTGCATTCATATCCGATTCCTTTATCGCGTCCAGTGTTATTTCCACAAGCTCGTCGGAGAAACTGCGCAGGATTGCTTCAATATCTTCGCCGCCGCCCTGTACATTGAACACGGGAGCAACATTGATAACAGTCTGCTGATCTCCGCCCTCTTCGCGGGAATTGACCGTCGAATAGCTTGCTGATACAGCAGCTTCCTTCTGTTCATCGTTGTGCCGCTGAATTGCGTTCATTGCCACAAGCGACTGTCCAATATAATTCAGAAGCGGAATAAACGAAACAATCTCGTAATAAACCTCGTTCGCAAGTTCCATACTAATGTTCGCTGTTTCAAGACTCATATTAGCTGTTGCAACAGGGCTGTTTTGGATATTCTGTGTCGAATCGTTATTGTATATTATCGAGTTAGAAACCGCCGTATCGCCCGTTCCATTCGCATATGCGTTGAGCTTGTACAGGTCTTTCATCTCGTTCAGTATCGCGCGCGTCTCCGGCGCAGATATTACCTTTTCACCACCGTCGAACACTACCAACTCGGGACCATTCTCACCGACAAGAGCAAGACCCGGCTCTGCGCCCTCTGTACCGCCTGCGTATCTGTGGCGACCGCCGCCGCCGTTCGTTCCTCCCGATCCGTTTGTATGGGTGGAAGTTTCTTGTAACGCTCGGATTTCAGCTTCTTTTTGACCGATTTGATCAACGATATCAATTATCGGCTCGGATGTTGCACCGTACCCCATATTCTGGAGCTCGTCATACTTTCCAAGCAGATAATCATAATCGGCAAGCGCCTGTGACAAAGCGTCCTGTTCTACAACCGCAGAGCCGCCATTACTTTGTTCGCTTGAGCTTGTAGCTGTATTCTGTTCAGTGCCTACTGTCGCAGGATTGAGAGCCGCTGCCACAAGAGAAGCTATGCGTTCAGCAGCAGCTACCGCTTCGTCCTCGCCATCTTTAATTGCCTGAACATATGCATCAATAGATGCTTTTGCAGCAGCTTCTGCTTCATCTTCGAGATTGAGGTTTTCTACTATCTCGTCAAGCGCGCCTTGCAGCTCCTCTGTGCGTTCTCCTGCTCCTGTTGTCAGCTCTGCAAGACCTTCCGCAGTTAGCCGCTGTTCTTCTTGCACATTCTTCCAGTTATCGACCATTTTCTGTAAGTCTTCATCACTGGCTTGTGCCATACCCGCGATCATATTTGCGCTCTCGGGAGAGCCATCCGCGAATGTTGATATAAGTTCGCGTAAGCCCTCAATGTCAGAGGCTTTATCCGTGAGCTTTGTGATATTGGCTTCGTATTCTTTCCAGTAATCAGCCTGAGACATAAGCGAAGCGTTAATAGCATCAATGTCCTGTGCCACAATCGCCGCTGCGTCATCCCAAAGCTTATACTGACCTTCAATAGACTTTTCAGCTGCTTCAAGTGCCTCGTCGTATGCGTGAGCAAGAGCCTCAATTGTATCTATCGCCGTTTGAACATTGGAATAAATGTCTATGCTGTCAACGGTGACATTGTACATTTCCGCCGCCGCCTCAGCAGACATAAAGCCTTGACGAACAGTTGCGGTTGCGTTCTGCAAAACATTCTGATATGCTTTTGCACTTGATATAGCATTGTTGAGCTGGTCAGCACCGACGCCGTACTTTTCTGCGGCACTCGCTACATCAAGATAGCCGCTTTCGACAGCCATTAACGCCCAGTTCAGAGAGTAAGACGCAGAAGCGAGATCTCCTGTCTTTTCAGCTGCTTCCTCAGTCGTTCCTGCTTGCTCGCGTAGTGCAGCTTCGTATTCCTGTATGATAGCCTTGTTCTTCTGAATTTCCTCATTGAACGCGTGCATATCATTCAGATAGCTGTATTGCCCTACGCCGCCGTTCCAGTCCAAAATATGGAATGATTTGCGATACTCTGTATATTCGTTGCTGCGTTCTGTTTTCTGCCGTTCGATCTTGCTGATTTCTTCGTAGGCTTTCTGCGCAGCTTCTTCCAACGCCTGCATTTTGGCATTGGCCATTTTCTTCTCTACATAATTTTCAACAGCAGCCGACAGGTCGTTATACTCGCCTGTGAGAGAGTTCACGACCTCGACCTCGTCACCGAATACATCTTGTAATTCCGCAGCGAGATTTGCGAGCCTTGCTTGTTCTTCTGCTGTCTTGTTTTCTTTCAGACGAAGTTCATCATAGACCTCAACCTTATCTTGCAGCATAGACATTTCAGCCTGGGTCTTTGCCATGCTCTCGTCCATAGCGTCGATAATACCTTGGGTCTCATTCTGAACATCTTTTACACCGTCTGAAACGCCCCATATAGCGTCGGCGTAATACATAAATTCCGCAGCAACCGCAGCCACGACAGCTATCAAAGCACCTAACTGTAAAGCGGATGCTTTTAAGGCTGTGGTATGAGCCGCTGTTGCGGCAGTAGCGCCCTCTGATGCGGTGGCTTCGCCGCCGAGAGCTGCCGTATGTGCAGTAGTTGCAACAGTATCGGTTATTTCCGCTTCTGTTTCTTTTGCGGTCAGAGCAGTGCTTAACACTTTGAGAGCATTATGCACCTTCTTTGCCGTGTTATATGCGGTATAGACACCGACAATAGTAGTCAGGGCTCCGCCGAGAAGAAGTATTCCTTTCAGAACAGCGGGATTTGCCTTTAGAAACTCATTGACATTTGTGAGTATATCTGTGGCAATTTTCGCGAGGTCTTTAAGCTCGTCCTGGAATGCTTCGCCGATAGTGGTTTTCAGCGCGTCCATAGCGGAGTTCATAAGAGTAACCTGTCCGTTGAGGTTATCCATTTTTACAGCCGCCATATCAGCAGCCGCGCCGTTGCAGTCCTTTATACTATCTGTGAGTTTCTGGAAATCCTCGTCGGTAGAATTTACTATCGCGAGCAGACCGTTATACCCTCGCTGACTTGCAATAGCCATAGCGTTATTCACGCGCTCGGCTTCGGTCATTTGCGAGAAGTACCCGCGCAGTTCCTTAATGGTTTCTCCAAAGGACTTCATTGTACCGTCTGACTTGACTGCGGAAATTTCTATCTCGCCGAAAGCCTTTGAAGATAATGTCGCTCCTTCGAGCAGTCCGTTGAATGTGTTTTTCAGCGCCGTTCCCGCGATACTGCCTTTTACTCCGGCGTTAGCCATAAGTCCGACAGCAGTTGAAACATCTTCGATACTATATCCGAGAGCGCCCGCGATAGACGCAGACTGCTTGAATGTTTCGCCCATTATTGCAACGGACGTATTCGAGTTCGTCGCTGTTGCCGCGAGAACATCTGCGAAGTGTGCCGTATCTTCGGCTTTCAGACCGAACGCGGTCAAGCTGTCGGTCACTATATCAGATGTTAGCGCGAGATCTTCACCGCTTGCCGCCGCGAGCTGAAGAACACCGTCCATTCCGGACATCATCTGCTGTGCATTCCAGCCGGCCATACCCATATAGGTCATAGCCTGTGCTGCTTCGGTAGCTGTATATTTTGTCGTTGCGCCAAGGTCTTTGGCTTGCTTCGAGAGATCGTCCATTTCCTCTGCGCTTGCTCCCGAAAGAGCTTCGACAGAGGACATTGTTTCCTGGAAAGTGCCTGCGATCTGTACGCACTCTCCGTACGCTTCATATATTGCCTTTATTCCTGCGGCAATACCGGAAGCTACAAGAGCGGAACCGACAGCCTCAAATGCAGCAACACCCTTATTGCCGTATTTCTCAGCTTCTTTTGCCGCTGCTTCCTCTTGCTTCGCGAGATCTTCGAGCTGCGAAGTGAGCTTTTTACTTTCATCGGCAAGATGATCGGTATCTAAGCCCGCTTCTTGTAAAGCTGCTTTCTGGGCGTTCAGTTTATCAGTCTGATTCTGTAACGCCCTTGTCGTATTGTCGATTGCTCTCTGCTTTTCTATCAGCTTGTTTTCGAGCGAAGAGGAATAACTTTCGGATTCCTGCATTTCACGCTGGATATTATCGTGTTCTTTTTGCAGGTCACGGAGCTTACGCGCGGTATTATCGACGGCTGTCTGTTGTTTCTGATAAGCAGATATATCCGCTTGCTGCCTGTTGAGTTCCTGTATTTTCGTCCTTGTCTGCTGTAATACCCGCTGCGCTTCGGCAAAACTGGAAGTAAACTCACGCCCCAGCTGCGCTTGCAGCTTGAACAGCATATTATATTCTTTTGCAGAAGCCATTGTTTACCTCCTGTTCTTTGCATTTTCGTGAGCTACTCGTTCTTCTTCCACAAGGTCGTTGTTCGCTCTGATCCAGTCTTTCAACTGACCGAGCGGAACGCCAAGCCAAAAGTCAACGGGAGTATAGTTGTTTCTCGCAAGGACAAGACAAGTCCTGCGGAGTGCAGTTCCGCCGTCGCCGAATGTTATTCCGATTTGAGTAAAAAACTTCTCGCTGCGCTCCTGATACGGTTGTAATCAGAGAGCCGCATATTTGTGAATATATCAACGCCTATTCTCTTGTTGGTACAAGCACGGCACGCCATACGGATAAGGTATTCTCCGCTGAATGCGGGTACTATCGCCGGGCGCCCGATAGACTGTAATTCGTTCTCGATTTTCAGACCGTCATTTCCGGTCAGAATGTCAAAGTCAAATTCCAGCGTTTCTATGTTTTCGTTGTTGTATAAGATAGGCTTCTTGAAATGTATGATGTAGGTGTTTTCCGATTTCTCGGCTTCTTCCTGCGCTATCGCAAGCTCCTTTTCATCAACATAGGTTTCCTCTTTTATTCCGTCTTTTGCGGTAGATTTGTTTAATGCCATAATAATGCTCCTTTACTATCACGATAAAAGCAGATGTTGCATTTTATACAACATCTGCTTTCTCATACTGCTTTTACTTGCCGAGAGCGGTACGCACCGCCGCAAGTCTGTCTGTTCCGCTGTTATCTATGTGTACATAGTTGAGCGGGTCATACTTCTGAACAAGTGCGCCGTCGATGTAGTCCTCGGACTTATAGACAGTATACTTGTTCTGCGTCGCCTGCTGTGAGTGCGGCGCAAGATTGCCCTGTGTCATCTGGAGCGGAGCAATCTCAAGGATATGCTTGTAAGCGTGTACCTCGTGTTCGCCGCTTGTCGGATTGTATGCCTCGTGAGCACAGCGAATATCAATGATATGTCTGCGCATTTCGTTGAGGACACGGGCAGATGTAGGAGAGTCAAGGAACTCTATGGTACACTCCATAGCGTCCATGTGACCGAGAACGGGGACGACAACATCACCCGCAATTCCCACACCATTCACGGTGTGGGTCTTATAGTTGTAGTTCGGGAGCTGAACACGCGCAATACCGAGATAATCAGTACCGTTTTCATAAACCTCAAACTGAATGATTCCACTATCAGCCATATTCTACCTCCTATTAGCCGTTGAGCGCCGCTTCCATAATAGCAGGATCGTACTCGCAGTACATATTGATCTGCTGTGCCGGAACCGGCGATGCCATCTTGGTGTCAAGGCGGAACGAGCCGCCGAGCAGCTTTGTAAGCGGGTTGAGATCAGGTATATACTTAATCTCGCCGCCGTACAGCTTGTTTTCGTGGGTAAGACCGTTGAGCCAACTGTTGAAGCTGTTGCAGATTGCGTCGATAAGCGGCTTTGTGAGAGGTCTGTCCACATAGTCCCAGTATGTGAGGACAAAGGTGTTGCAGATCCAGTCCATCATCCGATTGGTGCAGATGAACATCTTGCTCACATCGGAGCTGGACGGATAGATACCCGTATAGTTGCCCCAAAGCACCCACTTACGGAAATTCAGAACAGTAACAACACCGGCGTTTACAGATATAATATCTGCCTGTGTGAGATTGAGGTTAATTTCATCACCCGCTATATTGCAAGCGCCTGTAATCGACAGTCCCTTATTCGAGGGCGATTCATACGGGCAAGAGCCGTTTCCGTTATCGACCTTAGACATCTGTCCGCAAGCCATAACGGAGAGGTGGAAGAGATAATCGCCGACTTTGACGAGAGGCCAGCAGTCGATCTCGTTCTCGTCGGTATAGCCGTTTCTTGACTTCCAAGTGTAAACCTCATTGTATGTAGGTGCTCCGCTACCGCTGTTTGTCGGAATATCAACTACCGCTTTGCCCTTGAAAAGACCGTTGATATTAGGCGCTTTCGCTGCCATTACTGCGGCGACGGACGGATTTTCCGACCAACCGGGCGCACAGATCAGATCGGGCGTAAGATTGTACTTGCCGAACACATACTCTATCTGCTCTACCGCGAATTCGATTGTGGTAGTGGTAATGCCGGATAAGTCGGCCTTGTTATATGCAACTTTCAGAGATGTGCAGGAATAATGTGTGCTGTCTTCGAGAAGCTCGATTATACACTTGCCGTTTTCCATATCGTAGTAAACAGTATAGTCTGTATCTTTTACGAGCGTTGCAAGTTCTTCTTTCACAACAAGACCTGCATCGTCGATAGCGTCATAAGGCAGCTGTACCATATGATCGGTAACTGTCATTGTAGCTTCGGATACTGCAACCTTATGTGTAGCGGGATTGTACACATTATACACAATGCAGGGTGTCATACAGAAAAGCTTGAACTGTGAATACATTGCCTCGCAAAGTGTCCACTTCGGATGCTTGGAGCTGTCGAGCCATTCTGCGGAATATCCGCCGAGCTCTACCGCTTCGTCCCAGCTCGTGACCATCTGCGGCTCGCCTTTGAAACCGCCTGCGGCGTGACAAGGCCACGCGCCGATAAAGAAAGGAATACCTACCGCCGCTTCCTGCACAGCGGCAAAATTGGTAGGATTTTTATAGGTATTGACACCGTGTTTTAACGCCATTGTTCATTCCTCCTATTTTTACTTTTTGTCAGCGTCAAGCGCTGCTGCCGCCTGCTGAATTTCCTTAACAGCATTTGTCATAGCGTTGGTGCTGCCGTCGTTGAGCTTCGCCTGGGTAGCGCGGATATTTATATCCTGTACGACGAGCTTTTTGATAGCGGGTATCTTCTCAACAGCGAGAGCGATTTCAGCAATGCTGTCCTTGTTCTTCGCCTTGTAGATAGATCCCTTCTGTATCAGTCCGCCGATTGTCGGTCCGAGATACACATAAATTTTGTCCTCTTCAACCGTTTCAGCCTGCGGAGCAGCCGTAGCAGTTATCTTCTCTTCTGCTGCCTCAGAAAAAACTGTGTCGGTAGTCTTTTTCATCGTAAACCTCCCTTTCAATAGGTCCGTACTCGAATGTCGCTATGATCTCACCTGCGTAAAACGGGTAAGTATCATCTTCGTATGCGGTCATTTCAAGTCCTTGTGTTTTATCGAGCTTTATTTTCTTTCCGATAACCACATCTTTCAGGAACTTTATCTTGACCTTATCCATTAAGTTCAAAAGATTGAGTGCTCCGTCCTCTTCGTTGTCGTCATATATACAGAAAATAAAGCGATATACAGATTTGGATTTTGTTTCTCTCC
>JAFZOA010000630.1 GCA_017550775.1 Ruminiclostridium sp.
GAGAGGTGCTTTATATCATCGTAATTCTCCGGCATTGTATCTCCTGTCCTTCTACGCCCTGTGTCCGCCGACCTGTCGGTTCCGGTCCTTTGCGGTCGCGCCCTCGGTGTAATTCGTACCTTTGAGCACGGCGTTCTTTCCGAACTTATGCTTTATTTTCAGCATTGCCTCCTGTACGGCGCGCTCTTTCGGGTCGTCCCTGACTTCGTTTACAGGCTCATCAACGTCGAACAGGCTTAACTGCCCGAGCTTTTCCTTTTTTGTGGGGACAGCGTCCTCGCGGATAACGTTGCAGGCTGTAAGGTTAAGGTGCCGAGCATACAGCGTTCTGTCAAAGATGCGGTCGAACAGCTCTGTCGCCGCGTCGCAGAGCTTGCGCGTCGATGATGTGTAATGTTCAAGATTGATCGTACCGTGCGCGTGCTTCGGGACGATACGACCGTACCTGTCCGACACGACCTCGCCCTTGTAATGTCCGTCTGCAAGGCTCTCGCGGTCATAGCCGACGGTGATGACGATCTGGTCTGTCACCAGTCCCTTATCCACCAGATCGAGCGACAGCATATCCGCCATTTCCCACATGATAAGCCGGGTGCGCTCATATCTGCAAGGCTCCTGCAATACCTGTCCGGAGGTGATACTGTTGTTCTGCGGGCTGTATGCCTTGACATCGGCTATCGTCGTCGGCTCTACACCCCATGCGTGGTCTATCACGAGTTCGGCATTCTTGCCGAACTCTTTGTACAGTTCCGCAATGCCGCTGCGGTCAAGTGAGCGCCGCGCAATATCACCCATTGTGTAGATGCCGAGGTGTTCAAGCCGTTCCGCGATGCCCTTGCCGACCCTCCAGAAGTCCGTTATAGGCGTGTGCGCCCAAAGCTTTTCTTTGAAACCCGCTTCGTCAAGGTACGCGATACGTACACCGTCATTATCGGCGGGAATATGCTTTGCGACAATATCCATAGCGACTTTGCAGAGAAACATATTCGTGCCGATACCGGCGGTCGCGGTTATGCCTGTTGTTGCAAGCACGTCCTGTATCAGCATACGGGTGAAGCCGTGCGCGTCTGTCTTGTACGTCCCGAGATATCCGGTCGCGTCTATGAACACCTCATCTATCGAGTACGCGAAAATGTCCTCGGGAGCGACATATTTCAGGTAAATGCCGTAGATCTGCGCGCTTACAGTCATGTAATGCTTCATCTGCGGCGTAGCAACGAGATAGTCAACGGCAAGCGCCGGGTCTGCGGCAAGCTCCGAATAGACGCTGCTTTTCCCTGTGAGCCTGCGTGACGGCGCATTCCGGGCGCGTTCGCTGTTTACTTCCGCGACGCGCTGTACGACCTCAAAGAGCCTTGCTCTTCCGGAGATACCGAAGCTTTTCAGCGAGGGAGAAACGGCAAGGCATATCGTCTTTTCGGTACGGCTCAGGTCGGCTACCACAAGATTTGTATTAAGCGGGTCAAGCCCGCGCTCGACGCACTCGACCGAAGCATAGAAGCTTTTCAGGTCGATCGCCGCATATACCTTGTCCACACTCTCACCGCCTTTTATGATCTTTTCACATTATAGCACATTTGCCTGTAAATTGCAATTGTTTTGCAGGCGCTATATCCTTTACAGCAGTATGATCTGCTGTAAATATGGCTGCTTATAATTCGCAGAGCATTGAAACAGCGCCGTTCTTATAAAACCGGCTTCCGGTAACAGGGTTGTACAAAAATGCAGCTTAGCAGGATCTTAACAGACTCGTCATTTTGCTGTGATAAAGGTACTACAATTTGTGGAACCTGCACAAAACAATCCTATATATAGTATAAACGGTTGCTTTTTTCTACCTTTTGTGGTATAATATACTTGCTGTATTATTGTTTTTGGGTGTACACTTCTGCTTTTCGGAGAAAATGTGCATACGTGCCCGGTAAACTTTTCTGAAAAAACTATCCTGTCGATCTGTCTTCATTTTGAAAAAACGTATCCAAATAAATGAGGCATTGCTATGAATAACGGTAAAGTAAAGTTCCCGCTCAAACTGAAATCCGTGTTGATAATTATATTATTATCCGCTGCCCTTTGTACCGTATCTATCCTGATGAGCGCGCTCAGATTCTCAAGGATCAATGAGGAAAACTTCAAGAATCAGGCATTAGACCTTGCCCTCACCGCATCATTCACGGTGGACGGAGACGCAATGAAGGTCGTAAGGGATAAAATGTTCGAGCTTCTTGCAACCATCCCGGAGGATGAGATCGTTCTGAGCGACGACTGGGGCAGCGACGAATTCAACGCACAGCTTGAAAAGTTCGCACCGATCATGGATATGCCCGAATACAAGGCGGTACATGAGCAGCTCAGCAAGACGCAGAACGCGGGTATTTCCACATTGTCCTCGATCTATTCGGTGGATTACTATTTCGGCAGTTCTATGCCTTACGCGCTGTATCTGGTCGATGCAGCCGTGGAAGACCCGTGTCTGCCCGGAGTAATAGACAGTGCCGACGAGGCAGACTGGGAGCACGCCGAAAAGCACGAATCCATGGAGCCCTACATCACGAATTATGAGGCTTACGGCTGGCTCGTAACCGCGACCGCACCTGTTTTCGACAGCAACGGGGACTATGTGGGCGTTGTCGGTGTAGACCTCGACATGAACGAGATAAAGGCAAACGAAACGGCATTTATCTTATCTCTTACAATACTTCTTGTCGCAATAACAGTTATCATCTGTATCATAACACTTATAATTATTGATTTTGCGGTCATCCGGCCTCTCAACAAGCTTTCCGATGTAGCTGTGGGCTATATCAGCGAAAACAAACATAAAAAGAAGTTCTCCGATGTAGAGATAAAGCGAGCGGATGAGATCGGAAACCTGTCCGGAGCCATGATAAAAATGGAGACGGACATTGCCAATTACATAAAAGACATCACATCAATAACGGCTGAAAAAGAACGTATTTCCGCCGAGCTCGACGTTGCGGCTAAGATCCAGGCGGAAATGCTTCCCAAGGACTTCCCGAAGAGCGACAGGATCGAGCTTTTTGCGGCGATGACACCCGCGAAGGAGGTCGGCGGCGATTTCTATGACTTCTTCTATATCGACGACGATCATATCGCGCTCGTAATGGCAGACGTTTCGGGAAAAGGTGTTCCGGCATCGCTTTTCTGTGTGGTGGCGAAGGCGATACTTCGTGACAAGGTCATGCTCGGCGGCGACCCTGCATCTATTCTCTATGATGTAAACAACATTCTTTGCCAGAACAACGGTGCAGGACTGTTCATCACCGTATGGCTCGGCATCCTTGACATCCAGACCGGAGTCGTGGATTATTGCAACGCCGGTCACGAGTATCCTGTTATCGGCGTTCACGGCAAATCGGTCGAGGTAATACAGAAAGACAACTGCGCACCGCTTGCCGCCGCGGAAGACATGGAGTTCAGCGTTGAAACGATAAAGCTCGAAAAGGGAGACAACCTGTTCCTGTACACCGACGGCGTACCCGAAGCAAAGGCTCCGGACGGCTCACGCTTCGGTATGGACAGACTTGTCGCTGTGCTTAAACGCAACGAGGGCAGATCTCCCGAAGAAACGGTCACCGAATTGAAACACGAGGTCGATGTTTTCCAGTCCGGAAACGACCCGTTCGATGATGTCACGATCATGAGCGTGGTATGGAAGGGCGGCAAATAAGCTGCCGGGACTGACTGTTTGCTGTAAAAAGCGGTTTATATGCAGGAGAACGGACAGGAAGGGAGAATCTGTAAATGAAATATAATAAAACTGACAACGGTAAGGCAATGACCGTAGAGCTGATCGGCGAAGTGGATTCTATGAACGTAACGGAGATAGAAGAAACCCTGCTCAAGGAAACAGGGGGCGTTACCGATCTAACCTTTGACCTTTCACAGCTTGAATACATTTCATCGGCGGGACTTCGCGTACTGCTGCAAATGCAGAAAACGATGAAATCCCAGGGGAATATGTACATAAAGAACGTGAACGAAGATGTCATGGAGATCTTCAAGGTCACGGGGTTTGTGAGACTGCTTAATATTGTGTGACGAATAAAAACAGCGGACAGGAGCACCTGTCCGCTGTTTTGCTTGTCAGAAAAAAATGTTTGGTCTCTGTAACAAGACTATCCAAGTTCCGTGGCACGGTATGGATTCATGCGTCTATGATATTGCTGAGCAAATCCGCCGGCGCAAAGGGTTCGGCGGGGCACGCTTTTCCGATATTGGGGAAACACTGAACTTCGAGGCAGATAACACGCCCATTCCGGAAAAGTAACATACGGAATGCGTGCAGGCTCAGCCTGCCGAGCAGCTCCCGGCAGGGTCAAGCGGCATGAACGCGGCTGTCTCATCTGCTCTTTTCAAAGGTACCCTACAATACGGGTCAACGAGGAAATAAGATCGTATCCGTCCCATATCAGGTCAAAATCCATTGTTTTTCCGACAGGAACTATCCGGTCAACGCCCTTGATACCCATTTTTAAAAGAGGGTCGAACATCTCACACTTTCCGATATATCCGATAGTCTGTACCCGCTTGTCATTGCAAACAGGGTAAAGCTCTGTGATATCGCCGCACATATACTCCAGGAACGAACCGCTGTGAAAACCACAGTCAAGCACCGACGGGCTGAGCCGGGGGATACGGATACGGGTGATAAGATTGTCTTCACCCGCAACAGCTCTGCAGCCCGGTATCGCAAGCGCGGTCTTAAGCGTGTTCGTGAGCTTATCTACCGCCTGTATTGCTTTGAAATCATACTTACTTTTGACTATACCGTGAAGCTCTTTCCAGAAAACATCGGAGGCTTGTTCCGCGTCCGGACCCGACCACACGACAAGCTTCGGACTTGTGCAGGCGTTCTGATCGGACAGGTAGGTGTCGTTGTAGAAAGCCAGAGCGGTACGCTCTTTGTTGGCAGAGGAGAGATATGCACCGCTGTCTATAACGGCAAGGGAATAACGGTCGGCAAACGTTATCTCAACAGCACGCGGCGGGATAGGAGATCTTCTGAGCTCATTTATGGTATTGTCACCGCCCCAGACTATCCGCGCGTCCGCCAGAGCAGAAAACGCGTCGTTTATATCCTTGTCCCGCTCATATTTCACAAGCAGTAAATAGGGCTTCATATCCTCGTGCCGTTCAAGGACTGTGTTTATGGCATTTATCACTATATCAGTCTGTGGGAACTCACGCGCAGGGATGCGGACAATATTGGCGTTTCCGGCGAGAAGCCCGGCAGTAAGCGAATACGCAAAATTCAGAGGTACATTGGACGGCGCTATGTGAAACGCAGTCCCTCTGCCGAGCCGAAGATTATTACTCCCGCCGGTAAAGCGCTCCTTAATTGCAGACAGCGATGACCGCCTTATCCCGAACGCGAAGGTAGTTATATCGGAATACGACTTTGCGGTGCTATCGGACATAAGCTCGTGCGAAAGATCTTCGAGAAAGCCTGTCACCTTGTCATCGAACGGTACAAGCGCCGCTGTCTGCGGCATCTTATCCGCAAGTCCGACGTTTCCCACAAGAAACCGTACTTTATCTTTAAGTCTGTCTGAAACCGTCTGCATAAGTATCGCTGCACCCCCTTATCTCTGCGCTTCTGAGCCTCCCGAGTATGCGGAAGTACTTTCCCTTTCTTCCGCAGGGACAGTCGTCCTCACCGAGCAGTACGCCCTCGTCCTCCGTAAGCAGGCTGTGTCCCGGGTATGAGCCCGGTATCACGGAAACGACCTGAACTATTCCCGGTTCGCCGGGAGCACACTCCGAAAAATCCACCGCACGGCGCATTATGACGTCCGAGAAAATGCTCGCATGAAGATGCCCGTGTTCACATTCCATATAGATACTGCCTGTCTGCTCGACCATGCCGTAGTAATCATGTATTCTTCTGAGCCCGCACACCTCTTCGAGCCGTCTGTGGAACTCGTCGCGTGAGACCGACTCCGACGCAAGCTTCTTCCATCCGCCTCCGTGAATGAGAATACCGTCGGACAGGTCAAATACCGTACCCTCTTCTTTAAGACGCATAAGCTCCTTGTAAAAGTGCTGCCATATCATAAATGTGAAGCCGAACAGCAGTATCGGGCGGCCTTTGTTTTTTTCAAGAAATTCCGTAAGACCGGCCGTGTCAAGCTTCATATCATCGTCAAGCGCGTATATCCTTCGCGAGCCGAATATGGAAAAGCCAAGTATTCCCGCACCTCTCGCGGAGAACATCGCACGATCCTTTATTACGGAAGCGCTGTCTATTATTATCATCGGAAGCCGTCCTACGCCTGTAAAGTCGGAAACTGTTCTGACAAGCGCTTTCTGCTGATCCGACGCGGTCTTCTTATCGAGGTATATCCGGCTCACTGCCTGGCCGGTGGTTCCCGAGCTTGTCAGCACCTTTACTACCTCGTCTTCCGGAACAGACCGAAGCTTCAGCTCTTTGAAAAGTCTTACCGGCAGAAAGGGAATATCCCTGTACGTTCCGCCGCCCTCAAAGCCGAGGGTGTCGAGCATTGCGGCATATTCCGGGCAGTTCTTCCTGTGATGCCCGGTAAGCTCGGAGATACGGGCATCGAAGATCGCCGATTTTTCCCGCTTGTCCGACACGAAAGGTCCTATTTCAAGTATCTCGTCAAATGTCATAGTATTTCTCCAGCTCGGAATATTTCGTCTTTCCCGAATCATTTCTCGGTATCTCGGGGATGATGACAGTTCTGAACGCCGCGGGGTTGAGCTTTGTGGTGGCTGTGATATAATCTTTGACAGCGTCGCTCATAGCCTCGTCCGTAAGGAAAATAAACATATGGTCATCAATACCCGCACACGCGGCATCAATGTTGAATTTCCCTTTTATCAGTCTGTCCGTTTCATCAAGATTGACTCTGTTCCCGTATATTTTCAGGAACCGCTTTTTCCTTCCGACGATGTAATAATAACCGTCCTCGTCAAACTGCGCCATATCGCCCGTCTCAAGGACTCCGTGCCGTTCATCGCCCTTCGCGAGATCGGCGGAGCATTCCGCGTACCCGAGAGTTACGTTTTCTCCGCGGTAAACGAGCTCTCCGGGTGTGTAAGGGGTAACGATCTTATTACCCGATGCGTCGATAAGAGAGAACTCTCCGCCGGGAATAGCTATCCCCATAGATCCCTTTTTTTCGACCGCTTTATGCGCCGGCAGATACCCCATTCGCGCGGTAGCCTCACACTGTCCGTACATCACGACAAAGCTCCTGTTGCTGTTCGCGGCGTATTCCGCGAATTTTGCGTGAAGCTCGGGAGTGAGCTTTCCGCCCGCCTGTGTCATCGTCCGGAGGGACGGGAGCTCCATACGATAAAACCTAAGTTTATCGAGCATCTCGTAGGTGTACGGAACGCCGCCGAAGGATGTGGCATTCTGCTCTTTAAGGAATTTCCAGAATTCCTTCTGCATAAGAGTGCGGTCGGTGAGAAGAACTGTGGCACCGACATAAAGGTGGGTATTGATTATCGAAAGCCCGTAGGTGTAGTTCATCGGGAGCGTGGTTATCGGGCGCTCGTTTTCGCCTATTTTCAGATACTCAATGATAGACCCGGTGTTTGCCTTTATATTCCTGTAGGACTGACGGACGAACTTCGGCGAACCCGTCGAGCCCGAAGTGGTGAGCAGCAGCGCGAGTTCATCATAAAGCCCGTACTCTGCCGGAAGATCTGTTTTCAGGAGCGTGTACCCACAGTCGGAATACACCGGAGCGAAGTCTTTGAACGAATCCGCATCGGCAGACGGCACCCAGAGATATGACGGAGAATAGATGTTTATGAGCGAACCGATAAGCTCGCGGTCGGTCCCTCTTCCGAGCATCACTGGTACGACTCTGTTCTCAAGGAACGAACAGTACCCTACTACCGAGCCTATGGAATTGGACGCGAGCACAAAGACAAGGCATCTTCTGTTTATTTTCCCGTAAAGCTCCTGCCCTTTTTCCCGAAGCTTGGCGTAGGTGATGCTTTCGCCGTTGTCTTCGATAAGAGCGATCCTCTCTCCGAAAGTTTCCATATCTGTAAAATCCTCCGATGATTTTCCGGCTGAATAGAGATGCCGCAGCCGTTATTTGTCAAAAGCCGGAACTCGTTCGGGAGCTCCGGCAGATCATTTTCTCATATTACGGTCTATTATCCCCGCCATTTGTGAGTGATGCTGTTCGATAAAGAAATGAGAGCCGTCAAACCGGACGAGCTCACAGCTTCCGACGAATACGCGCTTCCACTTTTCGATACCCGAAACGGGAGTATCGCTGTCGGAATAAAATACGACCGCCGGTATATCCGTTTTTACATCCGCATCGTATCTGTAGTTAAGGATAAGCGTATAGTCCGCGCGGTACATCGGCGTGTACAGCCGCCAGAAAGCCTTGTTTCCGATAAGCTGTACGGGAACGCCGCCGAACCTTACGGTTATGTCTTTTATCAGCTCATCGGTAAGCATCGCGGGTCCCTCTGCCAGGAACGTGTGCGGCTTCGGCTCATGGGCGGCAAGAAAAACACACTTCGGCAATGGCAGAGTACCGCTCTCAATGGTACGCTTCAGTGCTTCGATAAGAACAAGGCAGCCCATGCTGTAACCGAAAAGGGCATACCCGCCGCCCGAATACGCCGCTTTTATCGTCCGGAGCGCGTCCTCGGCAAGCTCGCCGAGAGACCCGCAGAACGGCTCGCTGAAGCGTTTTCCGTGCCCTGGATACTCTATGGCGGTCACGCTGTACTCCGACAGCTCGGCGGCTATCGTATCAAAGAACGACGCACTGCCGCCGGCGTGGGTGAAGCAGAATATCTGCTGTTTTGAGGATTCCGGTCGGTCCGTTTTCGTCATCACATCTTGATTCCGTACTTGTCGCCCGAAAGAATTTCCCTGCCTTTTTCAAACGACTCGAAATCTATTATATCGTCCGCGTCCATGCTGATATCAAAAGTCTCCTCTATCTCATTGATAAGTGACATATGACCCACCGAATCCCATGCGGGTATATCCTGATATTTGAGTTCCTTTGCCTGTGCTTCGTCGATATCAAAGAGCTTTGTAAAGATACCGACGTATTTTTCTTCATTTGTCATTTCTGTTTTCTCCTTGCTTTGTAGTTATTTTGCCGATCGTAACCGCTTCCGCGGAGAGAAACACGTTTCGACTGTTACGATCGCCTGTTGTTATGATTTACAGTATGTCTTTCCTCCGGGAGCGACGGCTCTTACCGCTCTATGTCCTCCGGCATTATCAGAGTATCGGCATTTATCCGGCGTAACGCTCTCTTACCGATAAGCTCTTCCATGCGGTCGGGACTTATTCCCGTACCCGGGCGTTTGGCGTAAAGGTCGGCTTCGGTGATGACGTGTCCTTCCGGGATATCGACTGCCGCGATGATGCTTCGTCTCATCTTTGCGCGCTGTTCAAGCTCCCCGGGAGTAACCCTTCTTTCCTTTGAGCCGAGCGCCGTATTGATATCCCTGCAATCCTTCACATACGTTCTGAACTGCTCGGGCTCGGTAGCCATGGAGTTATCCATTCCGACTTTTGAGCGGTCAAGAGTAATGTGCTTTTCGATGAGTGCCGCTCCGAGAGCCGTTGCTGCGATACCGGCAGCACTTCCCTCGGTATGATCTGAGAAGCCTATCGGATATTTCGGGAACTTTTCTCTTAGTCCGAGGATATTGTTAAGATCAACGGTCGTCAGCACAGTAGGGTATATTGATACACAGTGCAGCAGCACGATGCTTTCTGCTCCGCCGTCCTCAAGCGTTCTTACCGCGTATTCTATCTCCCCCATATCGCTCATTCCCGTCGAAAGCACGATCGGGACCTTTTTACCGGCGATATAGCGAAGAAATCCCGGATTGTTTATCTCCATTGAGGCTATCTTTATAAACGGGACTCTGCAATCGTCCGCAAGGAAATCGACTTCTTCTTCGGAATACGGGGTTGATGAAAAAGCGATGTTATTACTACGGCAGTAATCCGACATTTCCTTAAGCTGCTCCGGCGAAAGCGAGAATTTCTGAACTATCCTCTTACCGATAGGGTTCTGTTCATAATAAGATGCCGAATACAGGCTTTCCGCCGACCAGGACTGGAACTTCACACAGTCACAGCCAGCTTCGGCAGCCGCGTCGATCATCTGCTTTGCAGTTTCGGTGCTTCCTCTGTGACTGCTGTTGACCTCCGCGACTATATACGGACGTCCGTAATCGCGCACGGTCGTGCCGTCACGAAATATACACTCAGCCATTCTGTTTCCTCCGGTCATATCATTCATCCGGCTCGATCATCATTTCCCGCCGTATGAGGTCTCTGTCAAGAAACGGTGCCATGTCCTCTATCGGGCGGTGAACGAGCCTTCCTTTTTCGTTCAGACCATAGGACTCGTGAAGATACTTCTGCTCCGGTGTGCATAGTATTTCGGTGATCGATGCCATATCTGTCTGTACTATATCCTCAAGCCCCTGTCCGAGCTCTGACAGCGTTTCAATGCGCCGATACGCAAAGCCGAAGCATTCCGCTATCCGCTTTATATCGGGAGCCGCCACACCGTCAGACGGATCGTTGCCGACAGTCCTTGTTCTGAACAGATCCTTCTGCCGCTTTCGTATGACAGCATACATATCATTACTGATAACAATTATGCTTACAGGAATATCCATAGCTTTTATGGTAAGAAGCTCCTGCATATTCATCATGAACGAGCCGTCGCCCGAAATACATATCAGGTGTTGTCTGCCCGCGCAATATGCTCCTATCACGGCGGGGAGCGCATATCCCATTGCGCCCTGAGCTGCGGGGAAAAAGCATCTCTGCCCGTCTCCGTAGTGTATCGCCGACGGGATAATGAGCTCCTCAAACCCCGCGTCGCATATTACCGAGGCATTCTTCGGCAAAGCTTCGGAAAGCATGACCGCAAACAGGTATATATCAAGTTTATCGTCTTTTTTCAGCTCTGCTATAAACTGCTCATTTTCAACGGCAAACAGCCTCTTCCAATGCAGAGCTTTTTCTGTCCAGCTTTCACTTACGGGAGGAAGATGCTCATTTATCAGCTTGCTTACAAAATCGGAAGCGTCCGCATTTATGACACGGTCGATATGCACCCCGTTTTTAAGATGCTCCTTCGGGTCAATATCTATTACATCCGTTTTCGCGGCAAGGGCAAACTTGTCCTTCATGCCGGTCTCCTGCGAGCAGAGCTTCGTTCCCACGGCAAGTATCATATCGGCGTTCTGAACAAGAAAGTTTCCGGCTCTTGTTCCGCCGATGCTTCCGACGGCTCCTATCGAGAGCCTGTTTGCGGAGCCGTATATGTCACAGCCGGAGGGAGAAAACGCCACAGGCAGCGACAGGCTTTCGGACAGCGTCTTTATATCGGCATTGCGGGCACCTCCGCCTATAAGGAGCACCGGTCGCGACGCATTCTTAAGATCTTCGGCAACGACAGACACATCTTCTTCGCCGGCGGACATAGAAGTTTCCGGCACACGGAAGTGTTCAAGCCCGGCTTCATCAATGCGCATATTCTGTACATCGAGGGGAATGTCGATCCAGACGGGACCTTTCCTGCCGTTCACTGCGCAATACAATGCTTTTTCAACTTCAAAGACTGTCTTTTCGGGATCTTCGAGCATTACCGCGTATTTGGTTATTGAGCCGACCACGCTTATGATATCGGCTTCCTGCGAGCCGTAGGTGCGTATACCGGCTTTGGTATGACGCGTATTCTCGGCGAGCGGATTGTTTCCCGAAACAAATACCACGGGCAGGTTATCCTGATATGCGCACAGGCATGCCGTGACCGCATTTGCCGCGGCGCAGCCCGTCGAGACAAGACAGGCGGATATCCCGCCGGTCGCCGACGCGTATGCCATTGCGGCATAAGAAGCGCCCTGCTCGTGATATGTGCATACATGAGCTATACTGTCGTTTCTCGCAACAGCGTCGGTAAGGTAGAGTATCCCCCTGCCCGAGATCATGAATATATGTGAGGCTCCCGCTTCGTTCAGCTTTCGTATGATGTAGTCAGCTATTCGTTCCATTTGTTACTGTTTATTGCTTTTGGGTCTGTATTTTGCGAGCTCATCGGGTATTGCTATCAGAAATCCGGCAGAGCAGGCTGTCTCTCCGTTGACGCTTCCGACAGCTATACCGTCCGCAAGACCCCGTTTAAAGGAAACAAGCGTCGCTTCGACATCGAGCCTGTCACCGGGTATTATCTTTCTGTTGAACCGCGCCTTCCGGACCTCGACGAAACCGGTCTTTTTTCCTTTGAACTCGTCAAGCGTCAGGAACGACATCAGAAAGACCTGTGTAAGCGTCTCTATCTGGACAAATCCAGGCACATTGGGCTCGTCCTCAAAGTGCGCCGGAAAGAACCACTCGTTGTATGTAAAATTCTTGAAGCCCTTTGCATAGGCACCGGGTTTTGCCTCGGTTATCCTGTCC
>JAFZOA010000631.1 GCA_017550775.1 Ruminiclostridium sp.
AGGTGAACACGACAGGCTTGCTGTCACCGTTGAAGCGCCGGCGCTCGTCGGTAGGTATGAACCGCTTGGGGATCATGCCGAGTATTTCCCCTTTTGAGAATACCACGGCGCAGTTCCTGACTTTTCCGTCCGTTCTGACCGGTGCGCCGACAACGCATACCATGTCGAACGAAGCGCAGGCGGCTATTATATGTTCGAGCGCTTTCTGGGCGCTGTTGAGAAGCTCGCTGTGAAGAAACAGGTCGCCGCAGGTGACACCGGTCACGCACAGCTCCGGGAGCACCAGTACCCGGACTCCGCGCATAAATGCTTCTGTCACGGATGATATTATGCTCCGTGTGTTGAGCTCACAGTTTGCGGGTATCACCTTTGGTGTTGCCGCACCGATCTTAAGAAAACCGTCCTTCATTATGATCCACCTTTCAATTCATACCCGTTAAATTCCGGGAACTGCGGTAAACGCCGCATAACTTTTTCTTAAAGAACCGCTGATTTAATCTTTCACGTTGCTTGCACTGCATCTTTAGCCGTCATCTTGCACAAATTCCCATTGACTTGCTTAAAGCGCTCTCTGTCCTATTTCTCCGTCCTCGATAAGCTCGATAAGACAGTGTACATACTCTCCGTTGAGCTGTGTGCCGGAAACGCGCTTGAGCTCTTTTATTACGTCCTCCACCGGCATCTGCTTTCTGTACGGGCGGGTGGAGTACATAGCGTCGAATGTGTCCGCCACCGCTATTATCTGTGCCACATCCGGTATCTCGTCGCCGGACTTGCCGAAGGGATAGCCCTTACCGTCGAGACGTTCGTGGTGATAGCCCGCCCCGTTGGCAAGCTCCGGCGCTATGGTGATCGTTTTCAGCACGTCGTAGCCGTTCTTCGCGTGGGTCTTGAGTATCTCATACTCTTCGTCCGTAGGCCGTCCGTTCTTGTTGAGCACATGATCCGGTATGCTTATCTTGCCGATGTCGTGCAGCAGCGCTATGTTGTAGACCTCCTGCACCTCGGCGTCGGATCTTCCGCATTTCTTTGCTATGAGCTTTGAATACTCGGCTACGCGGAAGGAGTGACCGTTGGTGTAGTTATCCTTGAGATCCACGCACTTCGCAAAAGCCTGTATCATCTCGTCGATGAGGAGCTGCTTTCTTTGCTGATCCCGGATAAGCGCGTCCTCGCGTCTCTTATGCACGAGCTCGAACAGGAAGAATACAAGGGCGCCGATACCGACTATCATCAGGAGCTGGAACCAGTACTGCTCATTAAGGGATTTCTGCTTTATCACGGTCACGGATGTCGATTCCTTTGACTCGCCGGTGATAGGGTCGATGATCGCAAGCTCGAAAACGTAGGTGCCGCCTTTAAGGTTGGTATAGGTCGCGGGGGTCATGTCGCTGCGAAGCGCCGTTGTCTGTTCCTTGTCGAAGCCTTTGAGCGAGTACCGAAGCATGGGGTTGTTCAGCGAGTAGGTCAGGGCATAGCTGTATATCGTGATACGCTGGGTCTCCTGGGGTATGGTGATCTCGTTGTCCTTCAGACCGATAAGCTTGCCGTCCACCTCGACGAACGGGATAGTAAGGCGGATATCGGAGTTTTCCCTTTTGATGCTGTTCATGTTGACAACGCTTATTCCCTTGCTACCCGCGATGTAGATGTTGTGGTCATCGTCCTCGAAGCTTCTTGAATTTGCTGTGGCTACCGAGGGCAGACCGCAGTTCGTATCATAGAACATATAGTCGATATTCTCGTTTTGCACGAGCTTTGATATCGTTGTGACATAGATGCCGTTCGAGCTGAGTATCCACGCTCTTCCCGAACCGTCGAAGAATATATCAAAGTTGTTGGAGTACGGGAATGCAGTGATCGTCCTGACTATACCGTCACGCTGCATATATGCTATCGAGCTGCTGGTGATGATCCATACCGTATCGGTGTACGGATCCTTCTTTATGCGCAGGATAACGTCAGAACGAAGTCCCTCGTTCACCGAGCGGTCGGTATTCTGCGGCATACGCGAGACGCTGTTGCCATTGACTATGTAAGCTCCGCCGCCGTTGCTCCCGAGAAGTATCTGACCGTCATATCCCTCGCAGATCGTAAGTATTTCGGTGTTTGAAAGTCCGTCGTCGGCGGAGAGCATATTCTGTATCTCAAAGTCCTTGATGAAGAACACGCCTATGTTGGTGGAGACGGCTATCCGCCCGTCGGAAAGCTCCTCCGTTATCCGCACCTTGTTCGTGCCAAGTCCGTTTTCCTCGTTGAACGTCACTATATCCCCGTCGGCTTTGAGGCAGAACAGACCGCTGTATGTGCTGAACCACACGTTGCCCTTCGAGTCGTTCTTGATACAGCGTACACGCGCGTCGGAAAGCAGTCTGGACATTTCGGTCTCGACGATAGTAAAGTCAATTGTGTAGATCGTATAAAGTCCGTCGTCTGTGCCGGCGTAGATGATGCCGTTGTTTACGCAGGTCGAGTTGACGATCATATCGTCGAGCCATGCGATCTTGCTGATATCCGTGAAGATCGATGGCGATATCTTCATTATGCCCTGTCTTGACGACGCGAACCAGAGGTTCCCCTCATAGTCGTACATCATGTCGTCGATGCTGTGGTTCATAGGGATATTGGTGAGAAGGTTGAAGTCGCCTTCCGGAGAGATATATCCGATGCCGTTGTCGGCGCATATCCATAGACTTCCGCCGATATATGACAGCTCGTTTATGTTGACGAGCGGGGTAACGTCGGTGAAGGTCAGATCCTTCATACCGTCGGTAATGCTGCCGTGTACGATCTCGCTGCCGCTTGTCCCGAGATATACCCAGCCGCTCCTGTCGTTGTCCGGGCATACCGCGCTTACCGAGCCTATGCCGAGCGTCGAGCCGTTGAAAAATGAGCGAACCTGCTTATTCTCCATGGTGAAGAATGAGCCGGTGTTGGTATGTCCGTAAATAACGCCGTCGATACCGTTCCTGAGCTCGCGTACGTCCTCGATATTGAGCATATTGTCGTTGATAGGGTGCATCTCATCGTTCTTGTCTATGCACGCTATACCTATCTTGGTGGCGACTATGATACTTCCGTCGGTGTCTTCGGCAAACGCGCAGACGGACGAGGATTTCATGCCCTCGATGTTGTTGTAGAGGGTGAACTCTCCGTTGTCATAGCAGACCACGCCGCTGTCGTTGGTACCTATCCAGAGTCTCTGCTTTGAGTCCTCGAACAGGCTCACCACGTTCGGTATGCCGTAGGACGCGTCATAGCGGTAGAACTCGTTGCCGTCGTAGCGTATGAGCCCGCTGTAGCCGCCGATCCACACGAAGCCGTCCGAGGTCTGGAGCACCGTATTGGCTTCGGATGTGGGAAGCCCGTTGGAGCTGTCGTACAGCACCGAGTTGTATAAAGCGCCGCCGCTTATCTCATAGGAAACGTCCTCCGGCACTTCTGTATGTGCGTTTTCTGCGTTATCCGCGTAAACTGCGGCGGGAAACAGCATTATTGCCGCCGCCGCGAACAACGCGGCAAATATGTTCTTTTTCAATCCGACACCCCACAGTGTATTGTATCATTCCCGGCTATATGCGCTACCGCCGGTAAGCTTGTCTACGATGTACCGTGCCATGAGAAGTCCAGCTGCCGGCGGCACGAACGCCGTTGAGCCGGGTATCGCCTTTCCGGTCTCATCGTCCGTTATGCCGGTCTTTATCGGCTTTTCCTCCGAGTACACCACCGTCAGCGACTTTATACCGCGCTTTCGGCATTCCGTGCGCATCATTCTTGCAAGCGGACAGACCGCGGTCTCGTAAATATCAGCCGTCCGGAGCTGTGACGGGTCGGTCTTGTTGCCCGTTCCCATGCAGGAGATGACCGGTACGCCCGCTGCCTGTGAGCACTCCGCTATAAGCAGCTTTGCCGTGACCGTGTCCACCGCGTCCGCGACAAAGTCAAACTGCCCGAAATCAAAAAGATCTTTTGTTTCGGGCAGAAAAAATACTTTATGTGATGTGACCTTGCAGCCGGGGTTGATGTCAAGAACGCGCGCCGCCGCCACATCGGACTTGTATTGTCCGACGGTGCTGTGAAGTGCGATTATCTGACGGTTTATATTGGAGGGGCTCACGGTGTCCCTGTCGATGATGTCAACAGCGCCTATCCCGCTCCGTGCGAGGGCTTCCACGACGTATCCGCCTACTCCGCCCGCGCCGAAAACAGCCACGCGTGCGGCTGCGAGACGTTCCATGCCGCCGTTACCGTATATAAGCCTTGCGCGTCCGAAAATATCCGACACTTGCGCTCACCCCGCTTATCTGTAGTATGAATCAATGTGAAGCAGCTCCTCAAGCGTCTGTCCGGTAGCTGTGATCTTCTGCGCAAGCTCTGTGCCGACATAGCGGATATGCCACGGCTCATAGTTATAGCCGGTGTAAGCACGGGCGGCGTTCGACGGATAGCGCAGGATAAAGCCGTATTCCGCACAGTGCTCCCTCAGCCACTTTCCCTCCGCGGTATTTGCGAAAGCGTACTCCGCCGAGTTCACGTCAATCGCGAGACCGAGCTGGTGCTCTGAGTGTCCGGGGCGCGCCGAGATGAGATCCGCATTGCTGCCGTACATACTTTTCCAGCCGGCATATA
>JAFZOA010000632.1 GCA_017550775.1 Ruminiclostridium sp.
AGTGAACTGCATTTTGCTTTTCCGTATCTCTTTCGTTCACTGACATCAGTATATCACATCTCCATGTTCCTGTGTCAGGTTTCCGACAAGAGGTATTTTTTTCGGAGTGAACTGCATTTTGCTTTTCCGTATCTCTTTCGTTCACTGACATCAGTATATCACATCTCCATGTTCCTGTGTCAGGTTTCCGACAAGAGGTCGTTTTTCCGGAGTGAACTGCATTTACACCAGATATATCTTGTCTCCGTTGTGTACGCCCTGAGACACCAGATCCGCTCCGTCAAACAGCTGATCGCCGTTACAGAACAGAAGCGTCGTATCCGCGTCTATGAGGCCGGATATGTCCTCATAGGTACAGATATCCTCTATGATACTGTGCCTGAGCTCTCCCACCTCAAGTCTTGCGGGAAGCACAAAGTCATAGCTTCTCGATGTTGCGGGGCATACTACCTCGACCGTAAATACATTAAGCATTATAAATCACTCCAATAATCCGTCTGTCCCGTTCTCTTCGAGTGCCGCCTTTGCGGAAGCCGCGTTCTCGAACGGTATCACCTTTATATTGCTGCTCCGCTTATCCCGGATAAACACCATTATCATGCGGCTGCACTCAAAAATATGGACCTTTCCGCCGCCGCTCTCGGTGTATCCGACGGCACCCGCTGCCTGACGCATCATAAACGTCTGCACCGGATCCGTCCCGCCGGCATTCAGAAAACCTTTGTCCATGAGCGAGCGTATGACGCTCTCCTCGTCCGGCTCGGGGATATCGTCGCCGAGCACGCGTTTAAGGCATTCATTCCCGCCCGTCACCGCTTTCATGAACCACGCAAGCTCACTTGGACTGTACAGATATGCTATCATGGTATTCCTTGAATCTCTCCTTGAACTGCGCTTTGAAGCTCCTCGACAGGTACACCGCTGACCCGTCGGAAAGAACGACCTCCATATTGACATAATCCACGCTCGTGATATGATCCATGTTTACCACGAAGCTCTTATGTGTGCGTATGAACGATGCGGGAGACATTTCCTCTATGTTCCCGAGACTAAGTCCGCATTCTATCTCCTGCGAGGCTGTCCTTATCAGCACCTTTTTGTTCTCCGCCTCAAAATACAGTATTTTCCCGTATGGAACGGTATACTCATGCGATTTTAGCCGGAAGCTCAGCATACGTTCCCCTCCGGTTATGCTCGTAAGGTCGGAGAACACACAGTCGAGAAGCCGGTAAAGGTCGTCCCGGCTCACCGGTCGTATAACGAACCCTGACATCGCCATCATCGGTGTTACCGCTTTGTAGAGCTGAACGGGATCGTCGAGGATTATCAGAATATAGCTTGCGGAGCCCGAGCGTATAGTCTGCGACAGCGATGCCGTATCGTCTCCGAGCGGGAGCAGATAAACCGCCGTACAGTTGTTCTCCGGCGGCATGCTTACCGCGGATACCGAAATATCGACATTTCGGGACACGGTATAATCCACGCAGATATCCTTTATAGTCTCGGATTCCTTCCGGTCTTTATCTATTATGTATATATCGGGCATGACACGACCTGCCTGTCAGCAATGCGGAACAAAGATGTTCACGCCGTCTCCGCCCGCGATAGTATAACCGGTGAAGTAGTCAAGAGGCTTTGAAAGCTTCGAGATCGGCATATTCACATTGAAAAGCCTCTGCTTGTCGTAGCAGCCGCCGAGGTGGATACCCGTTCCGTTGGAAACAAAGTTCTTGCTTGCAGCATATCCGAACGTGCCGCTGTGCGATGCCTGATCGTAGCCTGCGAAGAAATACATTCCCATGCCGCCGGATTTCTTGAACGCTGTTTCAAGCACCTTGCGGATATCCTCGCATTCGGCATTTGTGTATACCTCGCTCAGGAACTCCGACATACTGTCGATGATGACGAACACTTTCCTGAACTGACCGAGTATCACCCTTGTGAAATCGCCCTCCGGCTCCTGTTCAAGGAATTGTCTTTTTACCGCCGCACGCTCCTTAAGCTCGCCGGTGATACGGGTCACGGCTTCGCGTATGCCTTCCGCGCCTTTGTAGCACTGTGCACCCGGAACACCTGTGATCTTTATGTCGTTCTTCATCTTTATGGCGATGATATCCGCGCCTTCCGCTTTCGCCGCCTCAATGGTATTGTCGAGCACCAGGGATATACCCTTTGTTCCCACATCACTCACCGCATAGCAGAATATGTCATGAAGGTCTATGCTGTACACGCTGATATCGCTGGTGATATATCCTATCGGCACGGTGCCGGCTATATGATTTGTTGCGAGAAAATCTGAATAAGTCTGATCGTGCGGAAGCACGGCTATCCTTGCGGCGCGTGTTCTGCTCGTGAGGTTCGACGCCATTTCGGCAATTGTCCTGTTGCGCTCGGTCTCATTCTCTCCGCGCACGGGAAGAGCAGTCTGGTATTCAAGAAGCTGGCCGTCCGCAAGTGTAAGTCCGCGTCCCTTGCAGTGCTTGGGAAGGAACTCCGCCGATACGCCCCACGCGTCGCGGTAATCACCCTTCTCGTTCATTACGAGAGTGATGATATTCGAGAAGTTCTGACGCGCCTTTGAACGGACATCGTTGAGGTTGCTTACGGAAATGATCGTCTGAATGCCGTACTTGGCGCAGTCTCTCGTAAGTCTTATGAAATCGTCGCTCATGTTCGGGTAGAGCTCGCTGAAGCTTACAAAGTTGTCTATGATAAACAGTATGAGCGGGAGCTCGGCTGTCTTTACATACTCTGTGTAGCTTCCGACGTTGGATTCATTGAACAGAGCCTTTCTTTCGTTGATAGTGCGGTCTATGAACCGGAATGTACGCACAACGCCCTCGTTGTCATCAGAAAACGCGACAAATCCGCAGTGCGGCGCATTATTGAACATTTTGAGCGTGCGCCCGGAGAAGTCGTAAATGTAGAACTGCACCTGCTCGGCGGTATATCTGCCGAGCAGCGACACGAGCATCGTTTCGATGAGGGTCGTCTTGCCCATTCCCGCGCTTCCCGCGATGATAAGGTTCGAGCAGCGGTCGAGAGCTATCGAAGCCGCGAACTGGCGCTGCTTGTCGGGGTGATCGACAAGTCCGTAAACGGCGGTGATACCGCTGTTCTGGAGCTCTGCCGCGCCGGGTATCTCGTCGGGATAGATATTCTTCGGTATTGTCGGAAGCCACATCGGGCGTACAGGCCTGATGCGGTTCTCGGCGCATTTCGCCGTGATGTATTTTACCGCGGCGTCAAGCTCGCTCGACTTGCTTCCGCTCTTCTTGGAGCTGTTGTCGTGTACCACGAGCCGGCTTCCGTCAATGCCGATCATGGCTATCTCTTCGCCGGAGGCATCATTCACGGAATCCTTCGGGTAGTACGGCGCACCGGAATAACCCGTCTGGAACTGCTCGAAGATCTCGTCGTTGCCG
>JAFZOA010000633.1 GCA_017550775.1 Ruminiclostridium sp.
CCGTGCTGCTCTCGTCAATGGGCACTCCGAAGGACTACCCGGTGTACTGGGACAAGATCCTGCTGAACGCTTCGCAGGTCACAAACCCGCCTATCGACCCGCTCCGTGAGCCTATGGAGACCCGCGTTTTCCTCGGCATACCCACGAAGATGAAGTTCGACAAGAACGGCGAGCTTGACCTGAGCCTCGAACCCTCTCTCGCGCTGAACGTCCCGATTATGTTCTCGGCGATGAGCTACGGCTCGATCTCGAAGAACGCGCACGAGAGTCTCGCGAGAGCCGCCGAGGAGCTCGGCACCTACTACAACACCGGCGAGGGGGGGCTCCACAAGGACTTCTACAAGTACGGCGCGAACACGATAGTTCAGGTCGCGAGCGGCCGTTTCGGCGTTCACAAGGACTACCTCAACGCGGGCGCGGCGATAGAGATCAAAATGGGACAGGGCGCAAAACCGGGTATCGGCGGCCACCTTCCCGGCGAGAAGATCAAGGAAGATGTGGCACATACCCGCATGATACCGCGCGGTACGGACGCGATATCTCCCGCACCTCACCACGACATCTACTCGATCGAAGACCTCCGCCAGCTTATCTTCTCGGTCAAGGAAGCCACCGAGTATAAGAAGCCGGTAATCGTCAAAATTGCGGCTGTCCACAACGTCGCGGCCATAGCTTCCGGCGTGGCGCGTTCGGGCGCGGACATAATCGCGATAGACGGCTTCCGGGGAGGTACAGGCGCTGCTCCCACCCGCATACGCGACAACGTCGGCATACCGATAGAGCTTGCACTCGCGGCGGTAGACGGACGGCTCAGACACGAGGGCATACGCAACGAAGTTTCGATCGTCGCGGCGGGCTCGATACGCTGTTCGTCCGACGCGGTCAAGGCGATAGCTCTCGGCGCGGACGCGGTCTACATAGCGACCCCGGCGCTGCTCGCAATGGGCTGTCACCTCTGTCGGAGCTGTCACACCGGCAAGTGCAACTGGGGCATTGCGACCCAGGAGCCGGAGCTCGTAAAGCGCCTGAACCCGGACATTGCCTACCACCGCCTCGTCAACCTCGTTACCGCCTGGAACCACGAGATACAGGAGATCATGGGCGGCATGGGTATCAACTCGATCGAAGCTCTGCGCGGAAACAGGCTCATGCTCAGAGGAATCGGTTTGACAGAAAAAGAACTGCAAATACTCGGAATCTTACATGCTGGTGAATGATAATATAGCTTTTTTGCCCGTACGGACGAAAAAAGCAAAAAGAAAGGCTAACTAATGAAAAAGGTATATGTGAACGAAGAAAGGTGCCTCGGCTGTCACCTGTGCGAGTACTACTGCGCCTTCGCGAACTGCGGCGAGACCGAGATGTTCAAGGCGTTCAAACTCGGTCGCAGCGCGGCTCCGCGTATCAAGGTCGAGGACGGGAACGGGATAAACTTTGCGGTGCAGTGCCGCCACTGCGACGACCCGCTCTGCATGAAGAACTGCATTGCCGGCGCGATCAGCAAGGTGGACGGCGTGGTGAAGATCGACCCGGACAAGTGCGTCGGGTGTTACACCTGCGTGCTGTCCTGTCCCTACGGGTGCATCGTGCCCGACAAAAACGGACATTCGGCGACCAAGTGCGAGATCTGCACGGCGAACGGCGGGGAGCCGAAATGTGTGCAGAACTGCATAAATGGTGCGATCGTGTATGAGGATAGGGGTGAGCAGGCATGAAATACGAATATGTAATAATCGGCAATTCGGCTGCTGCGGCGGGCTGTATCGAGGGCATCCGCGAGACCGACAAAACGGGTAGTATCGCGGTAATTTCCGACGAGAAATACCACATCTATTCCCGCCCGCTCATCTCATACAAGCTCAAGGGCGACGTGACAGAAAAGCAGATGAACTACCGCCCGGCGGACTTCTACAAGGCGAACGGCGTGGAGACCATGCTCGGCAAAAAGGCGGTTTCGGTAGATAGTAAAGCTAAGGAAGTAGAGCTCGAAGGCGGCGAAAAGATAGGGTATGAAAAGCTCCTGCTCGCGACCGGCTCGAAGCCGTTCGTGCCGCCAATGGACGGGCTCGACACGGTGAAAAACCGCTTCTGCTTCATGAAAATGGACGACGTGAAGGGAATAGAAAAGGCGGTCAGGAAGGGCGCAAAAGTGCTGATAGTCGGCGCGGGACTGATAGGTCTGAAAGCCGCGGAAGCGCTTGAACACTACGATTGCGACATGACCGTCATCGACCTTGCAGACCGGATTTTGCCGTCCATTCTCGACAAG
>JAFZOA010000634.1 GCA_017550775.1 Ruminiclostridium sp.
TACTGTTCATGGTAGTGTTTGCTGTGCATTTTTTGTAGTGTGCTGCAATGGTACTCTGTGTGCAGAAATCGAGCACGGTCACACTTTTTCCTTCGCCCGGCTCACCGAGAACAATGACCATTTTTCGATCGTTTACGTGTTTGATTATCCCGCCAAGGACGATATCCTGTGTGGCGGTGTGCATGCGCGGTAAAATAGATTCTTTCATAATTATTTTTCCTTTCGTTATTTTTTACGGGCCTGTTTTCCAAGCTCACGGAACATAAGAGTCATCTGACCCGGCTTTGATTTTTCGGGCTCGGGATCAAGAAAATTTGCCGTATACCTTTCGGCCTGTGCCTTCAATTCTTCCGGTATAGACAGATCATCTGTTGCTTCGTATTTGTCGCGATATTCATCTATTGCCTGCCCGTAACGGATATTGTCAACCGGCGGCGCAGTTGGGATATGATCTAGAATATCGCTTTGCATAATGATGTTGTGAAGCTGCTTTAAACGCTTGGAATAATACTTGTGCTGCCTTGCCTGTTCGGCAACGTGCTGTATCACCTTGTAGCGTTTTTTCTCGACAACATTGAGCTTTTAAAAATGCTGCTAAAGTTTTACATGGTTTTTGTCGATATAATATATACGATACCGAATCGAAAGGCTGGTCACAGAAATGATAATACAGCACAATCTTGCGGCAATGAATGCAAATGAGGCTAACAGGAAAAATGTCTCCGGACTGAAAAAGAAGACCGAAAAGCTTTCTACCGGCTATAAGATCAACCGTGCAGCTGATAACGCAGCGGGACTTTCGGTCTCCGAGAAGATGAGGTCGCAGATAAATGGCCTTTCTCAGGCTTCGTGCAATTCAAATGATGCCGTAAGCCTTATCCAGACTGCCGAAGGTGGACTTGGTGAATCCGAGGATATCATACAGAGAATGCGCGAGCTTGCTGTACAGGCTGCAAACGGAACATACACCGACGATGACAGAAAACAGATACAGTATGAAATAGATGCTCTTAAATCCGAGGTGGACAGAACTGCCGAATCGACGGAGTTCAATGAGATCAAGCTTCTTGACGGTTCAAAAGCCGGTAAGACACCGTCGAGCGAATATGGCGCAAGATATGGTATAGTTGCGAATGCAGGCGCAAGTTCGCTTGCCGGTGCTATCCTCACTTCAAATATAGCCGGAGCAAATGTCATAGCGACACCGGGGGCTTCCGGGCGCGGAGGAGAAAACGCATTCTGGTCAAGTGACGGGAAAACCCTTACTTTAAATCTTACTCCCGGAGAAATATATCCGCAGAGTACCATAAACGACCTTGTTAAAAACGCTAATCGTGAAAAGTGCGCATCAAACGAACCCGCCGATATAACGCTTACGTTTGACCCGGCGTATTTAAGATATGCCGGAGATATAGCCAATACCGGAGTGACTGTTCCGGGAGTAAGAGCGACAGGAACGGGAAATCTTTTAAGACTCGTTACCCCGGATAAAGGTAATGGCGGACAGATCGATTCGGCGGATATGATAACGATAACAGCCAACACCTACGGAACACCAGCAGATACCGGGTATGCACATTCGATAGAGATCCGTTTAGATGTCGGTGCCGGTGAAGAAGATGTCGATGTTAAGTAACCGCCAACCACTCCCAGCCCCTATACAGAAAAGAGCCGAGAACGATCTCGGCTCTTAGTGTAAGCAAGTGTCATTTGGTTAACGCAGGTGAACGCGACTGTATGTGAAGTGTCGGCACATTGTCATTTGGTGAACGCAGGTGTATTTTTCATCCGTTATTAGTGTCACTTGCTGTCGGCGACTGTATTTCGCTGTAAGTCTGTTTGCAATAGTCGGGCAAAGAAGAGCTCCAAGGCATAACGGAATCGATCTGTTCATCGGAAGACTCACTTCCCCATTCGGGCAGAACGGTCAGCAGATACAGCAAATAGCCGTATACATCGAGCTCATTTCGCTTTGCAGTTTCGATAATGGTCATTACCGCAGCGCTGGCATCCGCGCCTTTTTCCGTATCGCTGAAAAGAAAATTCTTACGATCGATCACATAGGGCTTGACTGTTCTTTCGGCAAGATTGTTTGTCATCTCGACCTCGGGACGGTCAATGAAGAAAAGCAGCTTTTCCTTCTGATTTTTTGCATAGGTAATCGCCCTGCCAAGAGCAGAATTCCTGGCGGGGTTAAGCGTATCTATGGTGGTATATACTTCTTCAAGCAGCGGCTTAACCTTTTTCTGCCTCATTTCAAGTATCTGTTGGGGAGAGCATTTCTTCTCTCTTGCTTCACGTTCGTAAGCGGCTGCATTGTCTATGAGAGCGACTATCTGCGCTGATGGGCAGTTCGTATCTCCTTCGGGTATGCAATCGAAGAATTTCCTTCGAGCATGAGCCCAACAACCGGCATGTTCGTATTCTCCGCTGCCGTATGACTGTAACCCGTCAGTTTGTACAACGCCCGTATATTCGCTCAACAGCTCCTCCGCAGTAACCTTTTTACGGTTGTCGCGGTATGTGTATATCGCGATCAGCCGTGAAGCCGCTGCACCCGTACAGACTATCCACATCTGCCCCTTCTTCTTCGTGGGTCTGCCATTGATCTTCAGGACTCTCGTAGGTGTTTCATCGGCATTCAGAACAGGCTCCTCGTAAGAATATCTCCATAACATTCTAATGAGCGGTTCAAACAGTTTCGCGCCCATGATAACCCAATTTGCAAGAGATGTGCGATTAAGATAAATGCCGCGCTGCTTCCAGTACTGCTCCTGACGGTAAAGCGGTTCGCCGAGCTGATACTTTCTCTGCATAATGTCCGCGATAAGTGAAGCATCTGCCAATCCTTTTTCAACAACAGGTGCCGGAGTCTGATTTTCAGCTTTGACGATATTTGCCTTTACGCCGTATTTATCGCAGCTTGGGCACTTGTATACTTCGCGATAATACTCGATCTTGTAGATCTTTTCCGGAATGACAGCGATACGAGTCGTGATATATTCTTCCGTATACGGAACAAGAGTATCGCCGCAAACATTGCATACACGCTGATCTTCCGGCAGTTTGTAAACTATCTTCTTTGTTTCAAGATCAGCTCTTATCTCTTTTCTTCCACGATGCTGACCGGTTTTCTTCGACTTCTTTTCGACAGCCTCAACAGTAGGTTCGGGAACATTCGGATTAGCCTGTTCCTCTGCCTCGTTAAAAGTGCCTTCAAGTGTGATTTGACCTTCGCAGAGATACTTGCCTTTCTCACTTTTCTGCCCGAACAACATTTTATTGCGTTTCAGAACAATTTCCGTAAGATGTTCTATGCGCAGATCTTTATCCTCGTTTTGCTTCCTGAGATCAGCATTTTCTTTTTCAAGAGCAGTGTTTTTATTTTCAAGGGCGGAGCATTTTTCGGACATTTCAAGATATGCTTTTTGCAGTTCTTCCCGCGTCAAAAAAATCGCCCCCTTACCTTTATTTATCGGCTTTTTCGGCACTTTTATTATACCATATTTCGCCGATAATTTCAAGTTAAATGAGCGATTTTCTTTGTTATTTTATTCATTTTTTTCAGCAGATATCCAGCCTTCCGGTTATCTTCTTGATAGCCTTCGGTTGGTCAATCGAAAGTCCTTGTAACAGCCATGTATACTGCTCCAAGGTCAGTTTTCTGACATCATTTTCGTTACGTGGCCAATTAAATCTGCCATTCTCCAGTCGCTTGTAAATCAGCAGAAATCCGTCACCTTCCCATAGCAGAGCCTTCATTTTATCCTTGCTTCTGCCACAAAACAGAAATAGACTGTCCGAAAACAAGTCGAGCTTAAACCGCTCCTGCACAATCGCCGCAAGCCCGTCTATGGATTTTCTCATATCCGTGCGTCCGCATACCACATAGATATTCTCGGGTCTGAGTCCTTTCAGCATTGCTTAAGTCCTCTCAACAAAACAAGAAGCGTATTTTCTGATATGTTTTGCGGAATATCTATCTCGATTCCATCTTTGCGCATCACGATCTTGCTATCTGGCTCAGCGGTAACCGGTTTGGCTGTCTGCTCTATCGGCGAGGTTTTTGATATCTCACTTGAAACGCTGACAGGGACTATTGGATGACATTCTTCTGCCTGATCCAGCAATTCATTGCGAAGTTTTCGTAATCGCCGGTAATATGTGTAAACATTTATTCCGTTCTGCTTGCACCATTCCTTAACAGGAAGTCCGCTGCTCTGGCATTCCTGTACTTGCTCCGCCCACGCTTTACGCCGTATTTCTTTTTTGACTTCTTCGATTTTGCCCACGCTCCGACTCCTCCTCGTTTTAACCTTCGGAGTCTATTTTATCATA